>DURM01000052.1 GCA_012837335.1 Bacillota bacterium | reverse complement strand
TGAAAATTTAAGGTTCATTGAGCCTAAACTCAATTTTCTGGCTGCCAGAAAAATCTCCATCCTGATCAAACCCACCAACCAGCCCACTGGGAGCAAAGTACCAGGAAGGAACCGCACCGATGAAGATATCCTCAGCAATGGGAATCCGGGCTGTTACTGGTGTTATCGTATTGGAAAGCGGAATAACCACACGCATCTCAACCTGAATGTCTAAATAAAGGCGGTGAATAGTCTGGTTGATGCCGGCTGAAGTGAAACTGCTGACAGGAGCTGCAGATACCGCGCCTACCGGAACAACTTTTAGGGGAATCCCGGGACCATATCCGGAAAGAAAATCCGGGCCTAAGATCTGACCAAGAGGAATAGTGATCTGCTCAGAGCTCAGAACTCTTAAATGCTCAAGCATCTTTTTGGCTGCAGTAGCTGAAACACGGTTAATTTCTGCTGTATTATATTTCACAGCCTGAATACGACCGCTATCATCCATAATTATTTCTGCCAGATCCGCGACAGCAGCTTCCTCAATCATGGTTTCCTCAACTGCACTGTAGATTGCCTCGGTCGCTAGGTTTACTGCTTTTGTTTCTGCCCATGCCCTAAGCACAGGTGTAACTCGTTTTTCGATGATCATTGCAGCAATAACAGCTGAAAGTGTAATCAGCAGCAGTACTAAAAGAAGATAACGGGACCAAGGCCATTTGGTCGGCTGAGCAAATTTGGTCATAATTCTGACCTCCAAAACGAAAGATAAAGATATAATATACCTGCCTCTCCTTGTATTTATATATTACTTATGGTAAATTATATCTGTTCATTGTGAAAATTAAGTGTGATATAATTTTAACAGAGATGGAGGTGAGATCGTTGCCCAAAAAATCGAAAAAATCCTCATCGTCCCCTAATAAACGGTCGCGAGTGAAACTGTGGGTTTGTGTTATAATTTTTTCTATCTTATTTGGTGGATCTCTAGGTTTTCTTACCGCGTATCTAGGCAGCGCACCACCATTGGATCAGGTAAATTTGACTCAGCAGTATTCCACTCATATTTATGACATTAATGGTCAGCTGATAACAGACTTATATCGGGAAAACCGCGTTCCGGTAGCCATCGAATCGCTTCCGGAGCACTTATACCAAGCGGTTGTGGCCATTGAAGATGACAAATTTTTTGACCACCATGGGATCAACTTTATTGCCTTCGGCAGAGCAATCTTGGTAAATCTGCGCGAAGGTCGTTTTGCGCAGGGCGGCGGTACAATCACAATGCAGGTTGCCCGCAATCTGTTTCTAACTCAGGAGAAATTGGTTTCCCGCAAACTGCAGGAGTTTCTCTGGGCAGTGCAGATAGAACGCAAATATTCAAAACAGGAAATCTTAGAGACCTATTTAAACATGGTTCATCTCGGCCATGGGGCCAACGGGGTTGAAGCAGGAGCACAGGTGTATTTCGGCAAATCAGCCCGAGATTTGGATTTGGCTGAATCTGCGCTGCTGGCAGGTATTATTCGCTGGCCGACAAGGTACTCGCCCCACAACAACCCAGATATTGCTAAGGACCGAAGAAACTTTGTTTTAAAGCGGATGCTGGAACTGGAGTTTATCACGGAAGAACAGTTTGAAGCAGCCAGAAATCAACCTATAGTGGTTGCCGAGCGCAAACCACGCAATGTTAATGCCCCCTATTTCGTGGACTATATTCTGGACGACTTGATTGAGCGCTACGGAGAAGAAAGGGTTTTTGGCGGTGGACTGCGGATCTACACTACCCTAGATCTTAATATGCAGAAAGCAGCTGAAAACGCACTTAACAACGGCCTTCCGACCGGATATGTTGACAGCGGTGGATTAACTCAACCGCAGGGCGCATTGGTTGCACTTGATCCGCGCACAGGTCATATCCGGGCAATGGTTGGCGGTCGTGGCGAAGATAAGTTTAACCGAGCAGTGCAGGCATACCGCTCACCTGGTTCTGCAATCAAGATCTTCCCGTACACGGCAGCAATTGATAAAGGTGTTACTGCCGCAGATATCTATGTGGACGAACCGATTGAATATGTTTTAGCTAACGGTGAAACATGGAGCCCGCGCAACTATTATCCTGTATTTGATGGTGAAATGACTGTGCGGGAGGCGTTGGAGCGGTCCATTAATACAATCGCAGTGCAGATTGTGAATCAGCTGGGATTCAATACAGTAATCGAATATGGTAAAAAGATGGGAATAACATCCTTTGTTGAAGCTGGACGGGCAAACGACTTAGGCTTATCACCGCTGGCATTAGGTGGTTTGACCAAAGGTGTTTCACCACTGGAAATGGCTTCCGCCTATGGTGTGCTTGCCAACAACGGCATCCGCGTTGAACCGATTGCGATTTTGAAAGTAACCGATTACCACGGCAATATTCTGGAGGAAAATGCATCCCGCCAAGAGGTAGTACTCAGCGAAGAAACCTCTTATATCATGAATGATCTGCTCCGCGGTGTAATCGAACGAGGAACTGCCCGCAGCGCGAACATTAACCGGCCGGCAGCTGGGAAAACCGGTACCCACCAGGATAACCGCGATGCTTGGTTTGTAGGCTATACACCAGATCTGGTAGCCGCAGTCTGGTTCGGAGAAGATATTCCAAAAGCGATGGTTTATAAAGGAGTACAATATGGCTCCTGGAACGCTACGCCTATCTGGCGGGACTTTATGGTTGAGGCGCTGAGGAATACGCCTATATCTGATTTCAAGCGGCCAAATGCTATTGTTGAAGTTGCTATTGATATCAAGACAGGCCTGCTGGTTCCGGAAAACTGCTCACTTCCTAAAGATGAGATTCGAACCGAAATATTCATCAAAGGTACAGAGCCGACCGAATACACACCTCGGTGTTCCGGTTCACTGTGGGATCTTCTCCCTTTCTTCAATTGACAGCAGTAAAGCCAGGAGAGTATCTCCTGGCTTCTTTTAATGGTTTAGTTCAACTACAGTCACACCTGATCCGCCTTGATTGGGATCGGCTAAACGAAAACTCTTAACATGAGGATGACTGCGCAGCTGATCCTGCACAGCGTCGCGGAGAGCTCCTGTACCCTTACCGTGAATAATCCGCACTTGATTCAGAGATGACAGAAAAGCGTCATCCAAATACTTATCTACCGCTGGAAGCGCTTCATCAATTGTAAAGCCCCGCAGATCAATCTCTGGTTTTATTGCACTGCTCTTACCCAATCCCCTGCTGCGAATGCGGTGAGTGACTTTGGATTGCGGCTGGTGGTTTGCCCGTTCTAGATCAGTTAGACTTACCGACACCTTCATAATGCCAACCTGTACCTGAGCTTCATTATCAGAAAGTTCAACAACATGCCCAGTCTGATTCAAGCTGCGCACTCTTACCTGTTCTCCAACTTTTAGGTGCTTAACAGGTTCAGCCGCCGGTTTTTGAGGTCTGGTGGTTTTCAGTTTCTTCTGCTGTTCCATTAGTTCCTGCCGCTTGGCTGCAACAATCTTTTCTAAATCAATATTCTGCTGACGTCTTAGTTCACCTACAAGCAGATCTAATTCTTCCCTGGTTTTTTTCACCAGTTCAGCAGCTTCCTCTTGAGCTTGAATAAGCAGCTCTCCTCTGCGCTCGGACAAGTCTCTATAGAGAAGATCATATTTCTGCTTTAAGGCATTATACTCTGCGCGCAAGGATTCCGCTTCTTCTCTGGCTTTTCGTGACTCTTGACGATCCGCCTCAATTTCACCGATGATCTCATCGATCCGAATTCGTTCCTCATTAAGTAAACTGCGGGCTGCAGCTACTATTTCATCTGATAGTCCTAGCCCCCTTGCAATGGCAAAAGCGTTGCTCTGCCCCGGAATACCGATAGCTAAACGGTAGGTGGGCTTAAGTGTAACCGGATCGAATTCAACCGAAGCGTTTTCCACCTCCGGATTGGCATAGGCAAAATTTTTAAGTTCTGAGTAGTGAGTTGTGGCGATAGTGGTTACCCGCTTCAACCTCAGGTGTTCCAAAAGTGCTGTTGCCAGCGCAGCGCCCTCGGTCGGATCTGTTCCAGCGCCAAGCTCATCAAGGAGAACCAGACTGTTCGAAGTAGACTGTTCTAAAATCTTAACGATATTACTCATATGTGACGAGAATGTGCTGAGGCTCTGCTCAATGCTCTGCTCATCTCCAATATCGGCAAATATGTTGTCAAAAACAGCCATGTGCGAACCGGCTTCAGCGGGAATGTGCAGTCCAGCTTGAGTCATTACTGCAAATAGACCAACTGTTTTGAGAGTAACAGTTTTTCCGCCTGTATTCGGGCCGGTGATTACCAAAATAAAGGCTTTGTCGCCAAGCCAAAGATCAATCGGTACCACAGTGCCGGTGAGCAGCGGATGCCGGCCCTGCTTGATATTAACATATCCATTTTGATTGAGTTTAGGGGCTGTGCCCTGAATCTTGCGGCTGTATTTACCTTTGGCGAAAATCAAATCCAGCTCAGCCAAGGTCTCAAGTGTTAATTTCAGCTCTTCGACGTGGGGCACAACTTCACTACTGAACTCCCTCAAAATCCTCTCAATTTCGCGATGCTCTTCTTGATGGGCAATGCGCAGTTCATTATTGATCTCAACAACCGCTGCTGGCTCCACAAACACAGTTGCGCCGCTCGCTGACTGGTCATGGACAATACCCGGGAAGAATGAGCGATACTCCTGCTTCACCGGCACCACGAAGCGGCCGCTGCGGATAGTAACAATGCTGTCCTGCAGCAGCTTTTGATTGCTGGACGAATGAATTATGTTATCCAGTTTATCCCGGACTCGATTCTCCAGATTCTTGATCTTCCGGCGTATGGAGGCTAACTGGGGAGAAGCATTGTCTTTTATACTGCCCTCATCGTCAAAACAGCGAAAGATCTCCGAGCGCAGCTCCGGGAGTGTGCTCAACTGCTCTCTGAAAGCAGCAAAATGATCTGAGTCAGACAGGTACCGCTTTATATTCGCGGCGCACTCTAACACCGCAGCCAGCCGAATCAGTTCTTCTCCTTCTAAAATACCGCCAACCTGTGCCCGCCGCAGAATGGGAGCAATATCCGCTGCTCCGCCAAAGGGAGGGACACCGTGTTTCCACAGCAGTGCTAGTGCCTGAGTAGTCTGTTCCAGATTCCGTTCAACTTCATCAAAATTTGCGCTTGGCTCCAAAGCTAAAATCAACTGCTTGCCTAAGGAAAAACTGGCAAACTCTGCAACCTGCTGCTTTATTTTGTCCCATTCTAAGATTCGTAAGCTTCTTTCGTCCATAAAATCACCTACTTAACTCCACGATGAAAATGCCCTTTTGTATAGGTTCCGGCACTGCTGTATGGTAATAATTCATTTTCACTTGACGACCCGCCGTTAAGCTTTGCAAAATAGGAGCTGACAACAGCGCTGATCCAGTGGGGATCTCTACCTTTTGCTTCAATTCGAAATAGCTTAATACCAACCTCAACCAGCTGTTCTAGCTGGTCAATTAAACATAAATCGATAGGATTAAATAAATGCATGCGGCAGCGGCGGTCTACTTCAACCGGCAGGATGTAACCCTTGCGGTCCCTAAGACCGTATTTCCGCTTCATGCAGGGGAATGCCTCCCTGCCTCCATCCTTTATGCAATCCATACAGGCCCCAATCGGACAGTATTTGCTGACCATTAAAGGCAGCTGTCCATGAACCACCACACCCAATGGATGCTTGGTTTTGACGCTAATAGCTTTGATCTGACTATAATTCAGCTCAGTAGACAGATAAAATGCACTCAAGTCCTTACTGCCCAAATAGGATGCAGTAATACTGTTGAATATATTCAGGGACCAATCTCCGTGTACTTTGAGAGATTCATGCTGTTGTCGGCGGTTCAGCATCATCTTAAGGGCACCAATATTGCCAACAAGCACCCCGTCATACTGGTGCTGATCCAGCAAATTGCTAAAATGTTCCAGTTCATCATCATCAGTTACCCTCTCAACCGCAGCGAAGCATTGAGCTCCCAGCCTGCGAGCTGCTGCGGTCACCTGAGAAAGATCACGAAGAAAATCCTTATGATGGGTGTAGATTGTGCCGTAATAGTAAATCAAGTCAGCGCCCGCATCAAGTGCGGCCTGCGCAGCCTCAAAATCAGTGACGGATACCGCCAAAATTGGTTCAATACTACCAGACTTGAGCTGCGGTGGCTCAGCAGTAAACGCCAGCTGCTTTTCAGCAACAAATTGTTCTTTAGTCACCGTGCGCATCGGATAAGTACTAAGTCTAGCCTGCTCCCATTTCTCAACTAATAATCTCCGTGTGCGGTTAACCTCACTGAGGGGAAGAATCACATTCTCTCCCAGCTCAATCTCCAGACTGTCGATCTTAATCGGATCATTGCCAAATCGAAGCAGTTGTTTCTTAAGCGTTTCTTTTGTCAAAGGACGCTTTTCTGCAGCTTCTCCCACAAGCTCACTTTCTTGATAGGCTGTAGTTCCATGGTTATCGATTAGGGTAAGCTTGAGAGGCTCGTCAACTGCAAGACTGGCGAACAAAGCTGCCGGAATCTTGCGGAATGCTTTCGGAGACCGATAGCTATCCTGAGCACTTCTGATTATATCATCATTTTGCTCATGAGGCAGTGGATTCCAGCGAATCAGATTCCGTCCCTGCTTATCAAATAAATGATGAGTAGTAAACTCTCGGTTGAACACTGAAGTCAATGCCTTGTGGTCAAATCTTCTCCGGTCAATCGCGTCTCTATAGGTCCTGGTTACAACCGCTGTGTACTCTGGTCCCTTCATTCTTCCTTCAATTTTTAGGCTTTTAACCCCTATCTTCTCCAACAGGTCGAGATGCTCAATCAGTCTTAGATCCTTTGGCGATATTAAATAATCCCCAGGTTGCTCCACCACTTCTGCTTGAGAGACTCTGTCCACCAACTGATACGACAAACGGCACGGTTGAGCACATTGCCCCCTGTTGCCACTGCGGCCTCCCAACAAGCTGCTGAACAAGCACTGCCCGGAATAAGCAACACAGAGAGCTCCATGCACAAACACTTCCAGGTCAAGACCCGACTCAGCAAGCTCCGCTATCTCGTCCAAACTCAACTCCCGCGCCAAGATTGCTCGTTTAATCCCCAGCTTTTCGGCAAATTTTATCCCGAAGCGGTTGTGCAGAAACATCTGGGTGCTGGCGTGCAGTTCAAAATCAGGCAGAATGCTGTGAATCAAGTGAGCTAAACCCAAATCCTGAACAATTACAGCATCTACACCTAAATTGTACAGCGAAAAAATGTAATCTACTACAGGCTCCAATTCGTGTTCATGGATCAGAGTATTGACTGTAACGTAGACTTTCACACCACGGACATGGCAGTATTTTACCGCCCAGCATAATTCTTCTTCATTAAAATTGGCAGCAAACCTACGTGCATTAAACAGTTTGCCGCCAAGATAAACAGCATCGGCACCATTTTCTACCGCTGCAATCAAACTTTCTTTTGTTCCAGCTGGAGCAAGTAACTCCATTCAGGTTCCTCCTTAAATAATTCCTGCTTGTCGATAATAATCTACTATGCCATAAAAAATGCCTTCAGCTGCGGCTGTCCGATACCAGGATTGCGCCAGCAGCTGCGCTTCCCTCTGGTTGCTGAGAAAACCAACCTCTACCAGAACTGCAGGCACATTAGTATTGCGGAGCACATAAAAATTGCCGCGTTTAACCCCTACATCGCGGCTGCCTAGGTTTCCAACAAGATACTTTTGCACCGAGTCAGCCAGCAGCCAGTCATGGGAATGATAATAATACGAAGTTGTACCGCTGATATTGCTGTTGCCGTTCCAGTCATTATGAATGCTGACAAAAATCTCCGCATTGCTGTTGTTAGCCACTGCGGTTCGGGCGGCTAACTGGCCATTTGTAGAATTGGCGTAACGAGTTCCCTGAGCTGGGTTAACGTTTGTTTGTCTCGTCATAATCACTGTAGCACCAGCGTCTTCCAGCATCCCTTTTAAATCCCAAGCAATAGCCAGCACATTTTCTGCTTCCGTAGAATAGCCCAAACCAACAGTACCGGGGTCAGCGCCGCCATGCCCTGGATCGACAACGATCACCCTTCCCTGCAGAATTTTATCTGAACTCTGGTAAGGGGGAATGTGATCAGGAAGATTTACAGCTGAGGGCTGGCCCGAAAGCCCCGAAACAAAAAAGAAGACCAGCATAAGTACTGTAGTCCAGATATTAGTATAGAGAGTAATAATGTGTTTACCTGTGTTTTTGGCTGCCAATTCTAGCTCCCCCTTAACATACTTGCTCCGTTAAGGGATTCATTATTAACTGTCAACATCCTGCAAGTAAGATCAGGTGCTGTTACCTGAAGCCACCAAACATGGGAAATCCCGCCGCAGTTGGCGGGATTATCATGAAAACGATAAATCATCAAAATTAGGCTGGGGAAACAACCAGCCAGGCTTTGCCCAAGTTTCTGGCCAAGCCTGCTCCAAACTCAATCTTAAATGCGGCCACAGTGTATCGATCTGCTGCACCACGCTGGATTCAGCCAGCATATCTTCAACCGATTCCACATTGAGGGAGTGGAGCATCAACACCAGCGCTATAACAATCGCTAACACTTTAATTGTACCAAAAGTTGCTCCGAGGATTCCGTCAAGCACGGCAAATGGAGTGAATTTGACGACTTTCCCCCACAAATAACCTATGAACTTCGCCACCAGACTGATTCCGATCACCAAAATCAAGAATGCGATTAACAGAGCCGCTCCCTGCCCCAATGGAAACCTCGCCATCAAGTGTAGTGACAATTCCTCATGGCGGTAGAATCCGATGGCAACAGCGAGCAATACTCCAAATAGGCTGAATATCTCACGAATAATCCCGCGGCGAAATCCCCGCCAGATGGCAATGGCGAAGGCTATAATTATAAAAAGGTCAATCCATTTGCCTGCCATCATAACCCCTCTTTCTGTACTAATTAGCTTCCTCCATAATCTTGAGAAGCTCTTGATACTCGGCTTTCACCGTTAACAGCTCATCGGCAAGATTTATCGCAGCTAAAATCGCCATGCGGTGCCGAGTGAGATTTGGACTGGTTTTCTGCACTTCCCGAATTTTTTCATCAACTACTTTTCCCAACTCCCGAATATACTGCTCCGAAGCATGACCTCTGACGGCATATTCCTCGCCGCCGATGCGCACCTTAACGACATTGCTCTTTGACTCTGTCACAAATCTCACCCTTTCCGCCTGTTCCATTGCTAATTCATATCTTCGCTTTATGCAAACATTTTCCTGCTACCGCATTACGGCTGCAAACTTCTCCTGAATTGCGTTATACATCTGCTTAAGCTGCTGGTTAACCTCATCATCAGTCAAAGTGCGTTCCCCCTGGAAAACAAAGGAAAAGGCGATACTCTTCTTGCCTGCTTCTACCTGCTTTCCTTGATAAACGTCAAAAATATTGACTGCCTTTAATAAACTACCCCCAGCGCTCTGTAATTCCTCTACAATTGCACCTACGGGAATCTCTTCATCCACCAAAACAGCTAAGTCACGTTCAACCGCTGGGTACCTAGGCAGCAACTCAAATCTAGGCACAGGCTTGCGGTGTTTGATCAGCTTATTTAAATGAATCTCAGCCAAATAAATCCGGTCTGGGATGCGGTAATTCTTCTGCACTTCGGGATGGACTTCGCCAAAATAAGCAATCAATTCACCATCGACAGTTATCTGACACTGACGTCCCGGATGGAAGATAGGCAGCGCTGAGCGCTCCCAGTCAAAATCCGCAGCAAAGTTATCTAATATCAGTTCTACCAGACCCTTCAAATCATAGAAATCATAATAATCCGGCTTAAGCTGCCAGTGCTCAGCATCCCGTTTCCCATACAGCAGGAGTCCCAGCCTCCGTTCTTCTGACGGCAGCTTAGTTAACGGCAGCTCATCTGCAAGATACACTGCACTGATTTCAAACATGCTGAGATCCTGCTGCTGGCGGCTGATATTGTAAGCCGCGCACTCAAGCAAGCTAGGCATCAGCGATGTGCGCATTACTGCGTGTTCCTCGGTGAGGGGATTTGCCAGCTCAATCAGGCGAGCAAGTTCTGGTACCTGATCAAGCTGCGACTGAGCTAAACTTGCTGCGTTAACGAAAGAAAAAGTCTGAATTTCATTTAAACCGGCACCTGCCAGCTGTGTTTTCAACTGATCGACTACTCTCAGCTCTTCACTTTCTCCGCCAGAATCGCTCATGCCTTTCGGCAGAGTAATCGGGATATTCTCATAACCCCAGAACCGCGCGATCTCTTCAATCAAATCGCATTCCAGTTCCAAGTCCCGGCGGAAGCTGGGAACTGTAACTTTCCAGGGTGAGGTTTCATGATCTACCGCGAACTCAAGTCGAGTTAAAATATCGATCATTGACTGCTCATCTATTTCTGTTCCCAACAGGCGGTTTACCTGCTGTGGGCGAAGTTCAATGACTTTATTGCTGGTATCAGCGTTGTTTACATCAATAATTCCTGATGCCACTTCCCCACCAGCCAGCTCAGCCAGGAGTTGGGCAGCGCGGTTTAAGGCAAAGATTGTAGCGGTAGGATCAATGCCTTTTTCAAAACGGGCTGCAGCCTCAGAATTGATTGCCAAACTGCGGGATGTGCGTCGGATGTTGGCAGCTGCAAAATTGGCTGACTCCAAAAGAATTGTCTTCGTCTCCTCGGTGACTTCAGAATTCTCTCCGCCCATAACACCGCCGACACATACAGGTGAGTCTGCATCGCAGATCATCAGCATCTCATCGGTCAGTTCCCGTTCTACTCCGTCCAAGGTTACAAATACAGTTTCACTGCATTTTGGAGTGCGAACAACAATCCGGTTCTCGCTTAGGCGATCATAGTCAAAAGCATGGAGAGGCTGGCCGGTTTCCAGCATCACAAAGTTAGTAATGTCAACAACGTTATTTATCGGCCGCATTCCTGCTGCAATTAAACGCTGCTGCATCCAGAGAGGAGATGGTTTGAGTGTAACATTCTTGATTACCCGCACTGTATAACGGGGGCACTTCTCAGGATCCTCTACCGTTACTGAAGTTAGCTCCTCGATCCTGAGATCGGATTCGTTAAGTTTAATCTCTGGGTAGCGAAGTTCTTGCCCGGCCAGGGCTGCAACTTCTCTAGCTATTCCCAGCATACTCATGCAATCCGGACGATTGGCATAAATCGATACATCTAAGATTTGATCATCCAGACCCAGGGCTTCGGTTAGATCCAGACCAACTTCCACATCTTCAGGCAGTTCTAATAAACCTGAGTGATCATCACCAAGGCCCAGTTCCTTTTCTGAGCAGGCCATGCCGTAGGACATGACGCCTCTGAGTTCAGCCACCTTTATTTCCATTCCATTCGGGAGCACCGCGCCTTCTAAGGCAACGGGAACTTTAATCCCAACCCGCGCATTGGGTGCACCACAGACAATATTTAAAACCTGATCCCCAACATTGATTGCACAAACTTTTAAGTCTGCGTTGGGATGAGGCTCTACTTTTTCAATTAGGCCGACACGGACATTAGGCAGCTCGGGCGCTAAACGCTCAATCGATTCGACTTCGATTCCCGCCATTGTCAGTCGATCGGCCAATTCCTGCGGACTCCATGGCACTACAGTATATTCCTGCAGCCAACGGTAAGATACCTTCACCTTTTATTCCTCCCTTGCAATCTGCATTACTTAAATTGATCTAAAAACCGCTGATCATTATTGAAGAAAAGTCTAATGTCATTAATTCCATATTTTAACATGGCTATGCGTTCAATACCCATTCCGAAAGCAAAGCCTGTATATTTATCTGGATCATAACCAACTTGTTCAAGCACACGCGGATCGACCATGCCAGAACCTAGGATTTCCAACCAGCCAGTATCTGAGCAGACCCGACATCCTTCCCCATGACACATAATGCAGGAAACATCAACTTCTGCGCTCGGTTCAGTGAAGGGGAAATAGCTGGGACGAAATCTAGTCTTAGTATCAGGACCAAACATGGTCTTGGCAAAAGTTTGCAGAGTGCCTTTTAGATCAGCAAAGGTAATGCCTTCATCAATCAAAAGTCCTTCGACCTGATGAAACATGGGTGAATGAGTAACATCCGCATCTGAGCGGTAAACTTTACCCGGAGCAATTATTCTTACCGGAGGATCCTGCTTCTCCATAACCCGAATCTGAACAGGCGAGGTTTGACTGCGGAGCAGAAAATCCCCGGTGATGTAGAAGGTATCCTGCATATCCCTTGCTGGGTGATCCTTAGGTATGTTGAGTGCCTCAAAATTGTAGTAATCAGTTTCTATTTCCGGACCTTCTACCACTTTGTAGCCCATTGAAATAAAAATGTCTTTAATTTCATTTAGGACAAGCGTTAAGGGATGGAGGCTGCCAGCTTTCGGTTTTCGACCCGGCAGGGTAACATCCAATGCTTCTGATGCTAATCGAGCCTGCTGGATTTGTGCTTCCAGCTCAGCCTGTTTCTGGTCCAAGACGGAGCCCAGTTCATTCTTAAGCTGATTGACCATTTGACCCATTTTGGGACGTTCTTCAGCTGGAAGCTGCCCCATCGTGCGCAGCAGCTGGGTAACTTCACCTTTCTTACCGAGATATTTGACCCGAAGCTGCTGAAGAGCTTCAAGAGTATCAGCTTGATTAAACTCTTCGACTGCTTTGGCTTTCAGGGATTGAATTTGTGTATCCATACTGCACCTCCAAAGATAATAATGATATAAAAAAAACTTTTTACATCCGAGTTAGGGACGTAAAAAGTTACCGCGGTACCACCCTAGTTGGTTATGGTAAATGGTAAAACCACAACCCACCTTGAATCCGATAACGGCGGATGACCGGCATAGCCTACTAATTTCAACCAGCGGCTCCAGAGTGAATTTCAATCAAGTTATCACCCGACAGGCTCTCAGTCCACGACCCATCGTTCCTGTGGCTTCCCTTGATTTACTTGTCTCCTTCACTGCCTTTGTCTATAAGTTATTTTCATATTAATCAATGAAAAGTATGAATTCGCAAAGCTGACAGCTGCTTATACAGCAGATAAGCTGTTATGGAACCGGTAGCTAAAAAAATTTTCCACACGACCTCGGGTGTTAAGTTCATTAACTACCACCTCTTCTCCAAATGATAATAACATTATAACATACGCAGAAGAGGCTTACAACTAAATAAACTGCCGCTGTCTGACGGATTCATAAATCAATACAGCAGCTGCCACAGAAGCATTCAGTGATTCTACATCATTTGCTAAAGGGATGAATATCCTCTCGGTGCAGTGTTTTAGCAGCTCCAGCTGAATCCCGCTGCCTTCATTTCCGATCACAATAGCGCAGGGCTGAGCTAAATCTGTGTCATAATATGGATCAGCGTTTTCTAGGTCCGCTGCAATTAGCTTTAACCCGAACCGGGAACTTAATTCAGCGCATTCTCGAGCAGTCATGCTCGCAAGAGGCAGTTTTTGCACCGCTCCCATTGATGAACGAACAACCTTGGGATTAAATGGATCAACCGTTCCTTTAATCATCCAAATCCCATCTACTCCCGCAGCTAAAGCGGTGCGCATGATGGTACCGAGATTGCCCGGATCCTGAATTTGGTCTACAACAAGCACTAGACCTTGCTTAAGTTTGTGTTCCCAGTTAACAACCAATTCAGGCTGGTGCACTATGGCGAGAATGCCTTGGGTATTGTCCGTGTCAGCGATATCGCCGAAAGCTTCTTCGCTGCATAAATACACATTGACACCGCTTTCCTGCAGTTGTTCCAGGAGTTCTTGTCCCCGCGGACTTGAAACTAACCTATCGGTGTAGTAGACTTCTTGAATCATGTCGGTGCTACTTAAATCCTCAACCAAACGCAGTCCCTCAGCGATATAGAGTCTGGACTGGTCGCGGTAGCGGCGGCGGTGCAGCTTTTTCACAAACTTGATTCGTTCATTTTGTCTGCTTGAAATCTTCACCCAAACAGTCTCCTTAATAAGTAAATATCCGGATAAACAGTTTACCCGGATAATACATTCCTTATGTTAATTAAGCTTCAACGCCCTTTTTGGCAACAGCAACCAACTCGCTGAATGCTTCGGCATCGTTAACAGCCAGATCCGCCAGTACTTTGCGGTTAATCTCAACACCGCTGGCTTTTAATCCGGAAATAAAGCGGCTGTAAGACATCCCATTTTGTCTTGCGGCGGCATTAATCCGGGCAATCCAAAGCTTGCGGAAATCACGCTTTTTCCGCCGACGATCGCGGTAAGCGTATGATAATGATTTCAGAACTTGTTCGTTTGCAGGGCGAAAGAGTTTGCTCTTACCACCATAATATCCTCTCGCCAGTTTTAAGATCTTTTTACGACGATGACGTGTTGCAGGTCCGCGTTTAACTCTTGGCATGATATAAACCCCCTATCTTCTATTAACCATATGGTAGCATGCGTTTTACGCGTTTTGCATCAGATTCGCTGACCAAACTGCTATGCCGCAGATTGCGCTTTCTTTTTGCAGATTTTTTCTCTAGAATATGACTCTTATATGCTCGATTTCTCTTCACCTTACCTGAACCGGTTAACTTAAAACGCTTAGCAGCCCCTCTGTGGGACTTCATTTTAGGCATTATAAATCCCCCTTAACTAGGACATTAAACTACTGCGAGTTCTCGTCCGCATTTTTTTTGTCAGTTTTGGCGTTGTCAGTTTTTGGAGCTAAAACCATAATCATATTTCGTCCTTCTAATTTAGGGACACGCTCAACAACACCTATTTCTTTTAAACTGTCAGCCATTTCTTGAAGTTTTTCTTTAGCCAGTGCGGTATGGACAATCTCCCTGCCTCGAAAGCGAATTGTAACTTTGACCTTGTCACCCGCCTTGAGAAATTTCTCCGCACTGCGAGTCTTAACATTGAAATCGTGCTCATCAATTTTTGGGCTCATGCGAACTTCTTTTACATTAATAACCCGCTGCTTTTTCCTGGCAGCTTTATCTCGTTTGCTCTGTTCATACTTATGCTTGCCGTAATCCATAATCCGGCAAACAACGGGTTTGGCATTCGGTGCAACCTCAACCAAATCTAAACCGCGCTCTTGTGCAATCCGGATTCCTTCGCGTACTGGCAGGATACCTAACTGATTGCCCTGTTCATCTACAACCCTTACTTCCCGAGCACGGATCCCCTCATTAATTCTCAATTCACTGCTAATGAACATCACCCCTTAAAAATATTAAAAGCGGACAGCATCAGCCACCCGCTTATTCACACAAAAAACTGCACTGGATACCCCCGTGCAAATTTAATCTGTTTAACCTTGTGAACTCGACGTTACAAGGTGAGAAGCGGTGACTTCTACTTACATCGGAATCAGTATACCACATAGAATACAGCACGTCAAGCAAATTTACGTGCAGTTACACAGATCACTGCAAAGAGAGCAGCCATCGCAGATATACACTCTGCTGCCAAAGATATTCACAATAGTCTTTTCTACCCGATCTCCACGGCAGACGTGGAGAATGATCTTAGCTGGAGCAATCGTAATCAAAGCACTGATTAAAAAATCTTCAAAATCAAGTTCGCTCGAACTAACCTCGAGGATTACATCTTCCAAATGATCAGTTTCGATCACATTGCCGTTGTGATCCAATATCTGAAAACCGTTGGGCTGATCCACGATTACATTAATCAGCTCAGTCTTCGGCTCCTGCAGTTCAACGAAATAGTGGAGCAGCTTTACGAATTCCTGGTACTCCTGCTCCTCTAAAAACTCGTCGACTGCTTTGTCCACCAGTTCCTGCAGAAACAGCCAAAACTCTTTGACCCGAAACCGAATAAAACCTTCCAAATTGATTTGATTGTTGCTGATCAAATAATCTGCTAAAGCGGAATAAACCTGTTGGTAAAGCTGTCCTGAGTTGATTCCCATTTTTTTGTAGGCATTCTGCAGAATCGTCCGCTGCTCATCCTCATCAAAATAAGCATAGTTCAGCCGCAGCAGACGCTTGAGCCACAGCCGTGACAGCTGTCCAAAAATAATCGCTGCCAGCGTATTCGTGATTTTCAGATCTGAACGAAACTCCGGGCCTCTCGGCAAATCTATGAAAGTATAACGTCCTTCGCTGCGCCAGGACGCCGACATAAATTCAGCATCGATTGTAGATCTAACTGATTCCATCAATGAGTTCGAAGCACTAATTGTCAGAACTGACACCGCTTCCTCACCTCTTCCTGTTCTAGTATATGGCTTGCCATAGTTCGATATTCTCTGCTGTTATTTATCTGAAAAAAACTTAAGCAGATGATCGATAGACTGCAGATCCGACAAAACCGGTTCGAAAAGATCACCCTGCTGCTCGATCCGAAGCGGAACCGTCTCCACCGTGAAATTTTCCGGTTTAATCTCATCTAGTTCTTCCCAACGTACTGGGGTCGAGACCGGCGCCTGCGGCAGCGGTCTGGGGCTGTAGACTCCGACAATTGTTTTACCTGCCAGATTCTGGAGATGATCGATATATACACCATGGCGATTTTTAATCAGCCGCTCATTGGTAACAGTTTCCGGATAAAATTGAACTAAAATCTTACCAATAAATTCAACCAGCCGGCTGGTCTGCTTAAAAGTATATCTAGGTTTAAGAGGAATATAGATATGAATGCCCGTCGCCCCAGATGTCTTGGGATACCCTCGCAGTCCCAGTTCATCCAGGACTAGCTTAACTTTCTTAGCTGTATCCCTCGCTTCAGTAAACCCCGCAGGAGCTGTCGGGTCTAGATCAATAACAGCAAAACTGGGCGCCGGATAAAAATCTAGATGATAGAGGGCAGGATGAATCTCCAGCATGCCTTGATTTCCCAACCAGACCAGAGTAGCTAAATCGTTACAGATAATATATTCGGTAGTTTTATTATCGGTGACTAGAGGAACCCGCGTTATCCACTCAGGAGCGTAATCAGGACAGTTCTTCTGATAAAAACCATCACCTTCAATGCCGTTAGGATAACGTGTTATCGTCAGGGGACGACCGCTCCAGTGCTTAAGTGCAGTTGGCGCCACCGCAAGATAATACTTGATTAAATCTGCCTTGGTAATGACAGGAGCTGGCCATAGTATTTTATCAAGATTAGTCAGAGCAACCTGCCTGTCAGAAATGCTTACATCTTGGAGGGTTCTCATGGCACAGCACACTCCTCAACCGCTTTATCAACCCTCAAGCCGAGGAAGCTGGGCTGCCGCAGTCTGCCATCTGCTGTGTACTCTAAATAACCAACCCTAGCGATCAAGACAGGCTTTACCCATAATGCACCAGGAACTTGTGGGTCTTGAGCTAACCCACTTTGCTCAGCCGAAATCCGGGCTAAGCCCGCTCTCAGAATCTTCTTGTCCTGATCAGAAAAGCCGGTTCCAACATTACCTACATAGACCAACTGTTCCTGGTCATATTGGGCCAACAATAATGATTTAAACCCGGTATGATCTGGAATATAACCAATAATCACAGCATCAGTCTCCAGACGCACTTTAATTTTCCGCCACGCTCTGCTTCTTTTTCCCGGCAGATAAACACTGTATTTATCCTTGGCAACCATTCCCTCCAAGTTTTGCTCCTTAACAGCAGCGAAGAATCTAACCCCGTGCTGTTCTACCCCCCGTGACATCAGCACAGTACTGAATGAACGCCCCTCGATCAAAGCGCTGAGATGCTCGCGCCTGCGGACAAGTGGCTCTTGGATCAGATCCTCACCATTTAGGTGAAGGATATCAAAGACAACATAGGTACCGATATCTCCCGGTTTTTTTCGCTGCAGCTGCGAAAAGTTTGGTTTATGATCATCACCCAGCATGATCAGTTCTCCATCTAATATGCAGGACGAGCCAACTTTTTTAAGGTCCTGCGCTATTTCAGGAAAATAAGGTGTCAGATCCCGGTGGCTGCGGCTGTACAGTGTTATCTCTGTCCCGCAGTAGGCAAGGCAGCGGTATCCATCCCACTTGATCTCAAACAAATAATCTGAAGAATCAAAAGCGCTGGGGTAATCTACAGCTAACATAGGCTTGATTAACTCAGCCGAAAACATGCTCTTTTTCTTCCTTCGCTTGGTTTTCAGCCACCCTAAGTGATGCCTCCAGCGCAGCCATGAGGTCGAAGATTTCCTCCTTGGCTTGGGGCTCTGCTGCGATTATGCCTTCATCTCCCGCAATTTTTGCATCAATCAAATCAACGAGGGCCTTGCGGTATTCATTCTCATATTTGGCAGGTTCAAAAGATACTGACTGGCTTTCAATCAGACTGACAGCCATGTCCAGCTCCCGCTCGCTGGGCTCAACTACTTCACGGATAATAAGCTCCTCAGAAGACCTGATCTCTGCTGGGTAAAACATCGTTTCTAAGGCCATGACATCCTGATAAAGGCGTATTGCCGCCAGCACCTGTTTGGTGCGAATCACCACTCTTGCCAGAGCAATCTTGCCTGTCTGCATCATTGCCTGCCGCAGCAGTTGATACGCTTTGATTCCAGGTTTTACTGCTTCCAAAAAGTACGTCTTATCAAAATAAATCGGATCAATTTCTGCTAAATCTACGAAGTTAAGGATATCAATCGTCTTAGTAGCTTCAATGGCCACTCCGGCAAAATCAGCTTCCGTCAGCACCACATACTGCCCTTTGGCAAATTCAAAACCCCGCACAATCTCATCCTGACCCACTTCCACCTGACAGGTTGGGCACATTTTCTGGTAGCGAATCGGTGTGTGGCATTTGCTGTGCAGGTAATTAAACTTCAAGTCTTGGCGCTCTGTGGCAGCGTACATTTTTACGGGAATATTTACCAAACCAAAACTAATAGCGCCGCTCCAAAGGCTGCGCATAGCAGATCCCTCCCTTGTGAGCTTAGTCTCTGCCCACGCAGGACGCTTTAACCGTAGGGATCCGTACCTATTTTGGCAAATAAAAAAAGGATAGCTGTTTCTATCCTTAATTTGAACAATATGGAGGCGGCACCCAGATTCGAACTGGGGAATGGAGCTTTTGCAGAGCTCTGCCTTACCACTTGGCTATGCCGCCATACTTAAATCGCATCAGCATTTATTATTTTACCACTCATCCAAAACCATGTCAAGAGCCTACCAGGAAAATATCTGTAAAAAAACCAGCTGCTGGATTTAACAACCTTTAGTGGAGGTTCTGCCCCATCCGGGACAGAACCTCTCTTATATTTTACTGGTTAAATAAGTCGTCGAGAAAAGCTTGAGCTTCAGGGGCAACCTCATCCAGTGCGGCAGCTGCACCCTTCTCCCCTCTAACCACTTCGCCGATTGGTCCCTCTAAGACATCCCAAAAACCACTGTATTGGAAAGCATCGCCTTCCCCGTCCCAGGCTTCAATGGCTGCCATGTATACTTCTAGATGATCTCTCGAGGCCATGTAGTTGTTGATGTAGAAATCCAGATACTCTTCAGTATCTTCTTCTCTAAACAAGAAATCGACTAAAGCGATTAACCCCTCCGGATCGGCGGAATTTATCGGCAGGAAATTGCTGGAAAAGTCAAATGCCGGATAGAAGTAGCGATCTGCATCTGGTCCGATTGGATGCGGAACGATGCCAAAATTGATATCTCCGGCTTGAATGCGGTGCCGCAGTCCTGCTAAGTGGCTGCCGCCGAACACGCCGGGATTACCCAATACACCCAGCTCGTTCTGCCAGCGCTGGACTAAATTCAGTCCGTTGATAATCTCTTGGCGGTTGAGGGCAAATACCCATTTACCGTTTTCATCCTGCTGAGCAAACTCCACACCATTGTAACCCGGAATGAATCTGACCGCAGCTACAGCGTTGGCAACATCCCACGCGCCATATTGGTCAATCACTCCATCACCATCGGTGTCTTTAGTCAGAGCAATGAGATACTCCTCATATGTCTTGTAATCCCAGCGCCCTTCCAACCACAGTTGATACGGATCCTCCAAGCCAGCCTCCTCTATGACCTCCCGATCATAGTTGAGGATGTTCATGGTAGCATTAAAAATTCCATGCATTACCCCAAATCCGTAATATTCTCCCTCATAAGCCAATTTCTTAATAGATACTTGATCTGCTCTTGGCAGCGATTCGTAATATTCATCAGGTAAAATTGAGCCTACCGGATAAAGCATTCCGGCTGAAACAAGCGGAAAGTATCCGGACCGATGATTAAACCTAAATATGTCATAAGTACTGTCGCCAGCCATAATTCTAGCCATAACCTGGTCAAACCATCCGAAAGTGGCTGTTTCTATCTTCACATTAAACAGCTCTTCCGCTTCACGAACTCTTTCATCGAGTGGTTTTCCACCGTTGTGGATAACCCAGTCTACATCGCGAATCATAATTGTAACAGTTTCACCGCCAAAATCAACTTCCTCTGGACTAAGCACACCCGGCCGAGGAGTGTAAGCGCTGACAGCGCTGCTGATCATGAGTACTGCGCAAATCACCATAACCAAACTCAGTTTCGTCCTCATTAAACTACTCCTTTCGTTTTTTTTATTATATCGCAATGCACCGATCATTTTACAATATTTTCTGGAAACCGTCAAGTTTTTACATGGGAATAACTTCCAGGAAAATGTAAATGAATAAAACCATCTATGCCGGGGCAAGATATAGATGCGGTGATAAGCAGTGTTGCATCAGCTTATATTCGAATCAATGCCTGCTTGCTTAAGATCTCTGTACTTAGACCGCAGGAAGGTTCAGCTTATCGCCGAGCATTGATTCGATTTAAGCGCGGAAACGAAACAGTAAATGTGCACCAGCTGCACCAGCGTATCCAGTCAAATGATGAAACAAGTAAAGACCAAGAATTTCTGTGGTTTAGTCAGCTGATCTTAAGCTTAAAGGAGGAGCCAAGTCCGGCTCCTCTTTTTCCATGCATTTACTCTGGCCTGCCCATAATGTAGACACTGTCTTCACCGTCAATTTCCTTTAAGCATACTGATATCAGTTCTTGCTTAGAAGTTGGTACATTCTTACCAACAAAATCTGCGCGGATTGGCAGTTCCCTGTGTCCTCTGTCGACAAGGACTGCCAGCTGAATCGCTTTTGGACGGCCTAGATCGATGATACCATCCAGAGCTGCGCGCACTGTCCGCCCAGTATAGATTACATCGTCCACTAAAATAATCGTTTTGTTTACAACCGAAAAAGAAATCTCCGTCTTGTTAATAGTTGGCTGATCTGCTACAGCAGATAAATCATCACGATACAGGGAAATATCCAAAATACCCACTGGTACCTGTGCTCCTTCGATCTCCTCAATCTTGTCAGCAATCCGTTTTGCCAGCGGTACTCCGCGGGTGCGGATTCCGACCACTGCCAGATCAGCTATTCCCTTGTTTTTTTCAATAATCTCATGGGAGATGCGGGTCAGTGCCCGCCTAATCCCGTCAGTTTCCATAATCTGTGCTTTCTTGATCAATCCCATTAACTCCTACCTCCCCAAAACCTGCCCTACCAAACCACTGTTAACTTAATCTAGCTTTTATCAGAATCTGCTCAAAATCCCTAGGCAGTTTTGTCTTATACTCAACCCACTCGCCTCTAGGATGCTTAAAACCCAAATAATAGGCGTGAAGCAGCTGACGCTGCGCTCCCAGGTTGCCCTGCTTTCTCCCATATTCTGGATCGCCTACAATCGGATGATTGATTGCCGCCAGATGAACGCGGATTTGATGAGTTCTTCCCGTGACAAGCCGGCATTCGACCAATGAATATTTAGAATTAACCTGTTCCAAGACTTCAAATTCAGTAACAGCAGGACGGCCTTGTTCACTCACCGCCATCTTTTTGCGGTCTACCGGATGGCGCCCAATCGGCGCTTCAATTCTGCCTTTATCGTCCTTGATGATGCCGTGAACCAGAGCTAAATAGTGGCGCTTAACGGTGCGCGCTTTCAGCTGGGCTGCCAAGTTCTGATGCACAAAATCATTTTTGGCGATCACCATCAGTCCGCTCGTATCTTTGTCGAGACGGTGGACAATCCCAGGACGGAGCTTGCCCCCAATCCCGGACAAATCGGTAATATGATATAAGAGTGCATTGACAAGGGTATGGCGCGTATTGCCCGCTCCCGGATGAACGACCAACCCGGGCGGTTTATTAACCACTGCCAAATCTTGATCCTGGTAGATTACTTCCAACTCCAAATTTTCCGGCTCAAGCTCCAGCGGTTCCGGCTCGGGAATTGATACCGAAATCCGATCTCCAGGTTTTAAACGATACCCGGCTTTAACAGCCGTTCCATTGACTGCTATTAAACCATCAGCGAGCAAACGCTTAACTTGCGAGCGGGTTTGTCCAATCCGATCCGCGAGAAAAACATCTAAGCGGCTGCCTGCATCTTCCTCGCTGCCGATCAACTCCAGATTTTCAGCTATTCGCTTTCCGCTCATTAATCAAAACCTCCAGAAACAATAACGCAACCCCTGCCACAATGCTCATATCAGCAATATTAAAGATGGGAAAAATAGTTATATCGATAAAGTCTATAACTGCTCCAATGCGGATTCGATCGATTAGATTACCAATTGTTCCCGCAATTGCCAAGGCTATACCCCATTGGAACAGCTTGTTCTGCTTTTTGATCTCTTTACGATAGTACCAAGTTAAAAATAAAACGACTAGTCCTAAACCAATAAAAAGCCAACGGTAGTTGGCAAACAAACCGAAGGCGGCACCCACGTTTTCAACGTAGGTTAAGTAAACATACGGCAGCAGTCTAATCCGCTCACCGATAACGAAGTTCGTGCTGATGAGCAGCTTGCTCAGCTGATCAAGCACAATAATTGCTGCGATCGCGATCTTGTATAACAACTGGATCCCTCTTTCAATTATTGCTAATAGTGAACTTCGTTTCTTGCCATGATTTTCCTGCCAACTACCCTACTTTCTTATTGGTCCCGATATAGATCTTCAAGATCATCAGCAGTGCTGAAGCCTTCATCATCGTCTAAATAGGTGTCCTCATAATCAATCGCATTCAGAACATCCTGGGGGCTGTTGGCCGTTCCAAACCGGGCAACCGCCTGCCATGTATCTTCCCCGTCAAACCCGACAAAGTCACCGGCATCACGGAAAGAACGCCTGAATGATAGTTTCCGCGCACCCTCATCTGCACCAGCCTTGGCCTCCTCTTCTCGCTTACAATTCACACAGAACTGAGCGTAGGGCAGCACATTTAAGCGTGCATCACTGATTTTCTGCTGACATCTTTCGCAAATCCCATAGCTGCCTTCATCGATCTTCTGCAGCGCTTGGTCAACAAGCTGAAGCTGGTATTCCAAGTTTTTAAACAGCCCAATATCTTTTTCGCGCTCAAACATCTGCGAACCATAGTCAGCCGGATGCTGGTCATAGGCAGACAGTTCCCCACTAACCTCATTCATATTTTCATGGATGCCCTGATCTTCAAAGGATTTGATTGTACTGAGCAGCTGCTGGCGTTCGGTCTTTAACAGTTTACGATAATGCTTTAGTTTATTCCGACGCATTGATCCCCCTCCTAATATGCTCGCCTGGACAATTCTTCCTGTACAATTCTGGCAATCTCAGCAATAAATTCTCCAACAATAGGCAAGTTCAAGGCCGCAAGCCTGCCCAGTAAATACAGGAAAAGGGCACCAACAATTGTAAACCCAACCGCCAAACCAAAACCTCTAGCGATACCGCTGATGAAATTCAAATACACAAGCCGGCGCGGCTTGCGGTACAGCTCAATATACTCGGCAACACTAGCTTTATCCATCGCCGATGCTAGCTTTTCCAATTTACCGATCAGGGTTTTGATTAAGCCCGGGTCTACTTCTTTCATCCCTTTTCCTCCTCAGGAATATCGTATGAAAAAAACTCCCCTGCTATTCTGCAGAGGAGTTTGCGATCACTGTATAACATCTGTTGCAGACATGGTGCTGTTCGTGCTCACCGACACTGGAGTCATGGCGCCAGCAGCGGTCACATTTTTCAGCATCTGCTAGATTAACATCAACCTGTATTCCAGCCTCGTCAGATTTAACCAATTCAACTTTCGAAACGATAAACAGCATTGCCAGCGACTCTGAAATCTGCTGCAGCTGCTCAACCATACTGCTAGCAGCTGTAACAGTAAGCACTGCTTCATTCGAGCTGCCTAACTTCTTCTCTGCCCGGGCATCTTCCAAAGCCTTGGTTACATGGCGTCTCACTTCCAGCAGTTTACTCCACCGATTGCGAAGAGTCTCGTCGCGATACTGATCAGGCAGTTCCTCCCAGCGAGCCAAATGCACGCTTTCTGGTGCAGACTGTGGTTTGGGCAGATGCTGCCAAATTTCGTCAGCAGTAAAGACAGTAATCGGTGCTAACAGTTTCACCAGCTCTAAAAGAATAGTGTACATTGCTGTTTGAGCAGATCGCCGCTTCTTTCCGTTCGGCTGATCGCAGTAAAGCCGATCTTTTAAAACATCCAGATAGAATCCACCAAGATCAACTGCACAGAAGTGATGAATGTTGTGGTACACCACATGAAACTCATAATCCCGATAAGCCTTTTTAACCTTACCACTGAGAACAACCAATTGATCCAGTGCCCACCGGTCGATTTCTTCCAATTCCTGATAAGGCACTTGATCTGTCTCAGGTGAAAAGTCATTGAGATTTCCTAAGATGAACCGGGCAGTATTACGAATTCTCCGGTAAGCATCGGAAAGCTGCCGCAGGATCTCTGGGGAAACTCGAATATCGCCGCGGTAATCAGCTGAGGCAACCCACATCCGCAGAATATCTGCCCCGTACTGTTTGATGACTTCAGCCGGACCAACAACGTTGCCTAGGGATTTGGACATTTTCTTGCCCTCACCATCGACAACAAATCCGTGGGTAAGGACGCTCTTGTAAGGAGCTTCATTAAATACCGCAACCGATGTTGACAGCGAAGACTGGAACCAGCCGCGATGCTGGTCACTGCCTTCAAGATACAGATCAGCAGGCCATCTCAGATCATCCCGCTGCTGCAGCACAGCTGCATGGGACGAACCGGAGTCAAACCAGACATCCATGATATCTGTTTCCTTAGTAAATTCATCGCTGCCGCAGTGCGGGCACTTAAAGCCTGCTGGCAGCAGTTCCGCTGCTTCCCTAGTCCACCACGCATCGCTGCCTTCGCTGCGGAAAATATCAGCAACATGATCGGTGATTTCTTCACTGATCAGTGCTTCATCGCACTTGTCACAGTAAAACAGCGGAATCGGCACACCCCAGGTCCTCTGTCTTGAGATACACCAATCTCCCCGCTCGGCTACCATGTTGGTAATCCGATCAACACCCCACTCAGGAATCCATTCTACCTGTTTTATTGCATCAAGCATGGCTTCTCTAAATCCACTGATTGAGGCAAACCACTGCTCTGTAGCCCTAAAGATAACCGGATCTTTACAGCGCCAGCAGTGCGGATAAGAGTGAGAAACAAAGTCAAGCTTAAGCAGCGCGCCCACTGCCTCTAGATCTTCAACGATCTTTTTATTGCCATCGGTAATCTTTATACCGGCATACTGCTCTGCTTCCTCGGTAAAGACTCCATGCTCATCAACAGGTGTAAGAATCGGCAGTTTGTAATTCAAGCCAACCAAATAGTCCTCATGACCATGACCGGGTGCAGTGTGAACGCAGCCAGTTCCAGCTTCTAAGGTTGCGTGATCTCCCAGAATAACTATGGAATCCCGATCCATTAATGGGTGCTGGCAGGCAATCCCTTCCAATTCTGATCCAACAAATTCCTGAACGATTTCATACTGTTCCAGTTCAACTGCCTTAACAAAGTCCTCCAGCAATCCTTTGGCTACAATCAGATTACCCTTTTCAGTGCTGACATTGACATACGTCAAGTTTGGGTTTAAGCAGATTGCTAAGTTAGCCGGTATTGTCCAGGGTGTTGTTGTCCAGATTACAAAATAAGTATCTTCTTCCGAAACAATCCCTTTTCCGTCAGTTACAGCAAAGCGAACGTAAATACTGGGTGAACGGTTGTCACTGTATTCAATTTCTGCTTCAGCTAGCGCTGTTTCACAGTCCATGCACCAGTAAACCGGCTTCAAAGCTTTATAGATAAAACCTTTGCTGGCCATCTTTCCGAATATCTCGATCTGCTTGGCTTCAAACTCCGGGCTGAGGGTCAGGTAAGGATTTTCCCAGTCACCCCAAACTCCCAGGCGCTTAAACTCTTCCCGCTGAACATCCACATATTTGAGGGCATATTCCCGGCACTTCTGCCGCAGTTCGAGCTGTGTCACCTTATCGCGGTCTACTCCCAAATCCTTGATCGCCCGCAGTTCAATCGGCAGGCCATGTGTATCCCAACCAGGAACGTAGGGAGCAAGATAACCATCCATCGAATAGGTGCGGATTACAAAATCTTTGAGAATTTTATTCAATGCTGTCCCTATGTGAATATTTCCGTTCGCATATGGCGGTCCATCATGCAGAACAAAGAGGGGCAGTTCCTTCTCTTTCCCATCTGCCTGCAGCTTTTGGTAAAACTGGTTTTCCTCCCAATGCTTGAGCATTTCCGGCTCGCGCTTTGGTAGATTTGCTCGCATTGGAAAATCAGTTTTAGGCAGCTGTAATGTTTTTTGGTAATCATTTTTCTCCATTGTTTTCTGCCTCCTTATCAGTCTAAAATAAAAAAACTCCCATCCCAATCAGGGACGAGAGTAACCCGCGGTACCACCCTAGTTAAGGCTGCAGAAAAATTCAACAGCCTTCCCTCAACAGTTATAACGGAACTACCGATCAGCCTACTGCTATTTCAGCTGATAACTCCGAGGTGATCTTCAAAGAAGCGTTGGTGTCGGGCTCGCACCTAATCCCGACTCTCTGGAACCTGAAACTTCTCCTACTCTCCTCTTCATCGTCAATACATATCGCACTTTAATATCATCAATTATACTGAATAAAATGACCGGAGTCAAGGCAGCGGCTTTTGCCGCTGCCCCCCCGAGTTATTCACCAATCTGAAAGAGACTGACAACATCAGATAACTTGCCAGCAATCGTCTTTAACTGCTCACTTGTATTGGAAATTTCTTCTAGAGTAGCACTCTGCTCTTCGGTAGCACTAGCAATATTTTGAGATCCGGAGCTGATTTCGGTAGTTGCTGCAGTGATCTCTTGAATCTGGTCGATTAGTTCTAAAATCAGCTGCTCCATTTCCTGGATATTGCTTTGAGCTACATTTAACTGCTGGGTACCGTCCTGGAGCTGTTTAGCACCCGATGCAGTTCGCACAACAGCTAGATTAGTATCCTGCTGGATGCCGGTAATCAATTCAGCAATTTCTACAGTTGCACGCCCTGTCTGCTCAGCGAGCTTGCGGACTTCATCTGCTACCACAGCAAAGCCCCGTCCGTGCTCGCCAGCCCGAGCCGCTTCTATGGCTGCGTTGAGAGCCAAAAGATTTGTTTGGTCTGCAACCTCATTGATCATGTCTAAGATTCTGCTGATTTCTGACGAGCGCACTCCCAGCTGCTCCACGGTTTTGGTCAGCTCCACAACCACTGCTTCAGTCTCAGAAATCTGGCTGACTGCCTTCTCTAAGAAATCAATACTGGAAGAAGCTTTTGTAGAAACCTCATTAGCAAAACTCGACATCTGATTGGCTCTTCCGCTGATTTCTTCAGTGGTGCTGGCAAACTGATTGGTAGTGCTGGCAACCTCTTCAATAGAAGCGCTAACCTCATTGGACGAGGCTGCTAGCTCTTCACTGTATATTTCCACGTCTTTAGTTGTATTAATAATTGCACCGATTACCCTGGTTAATTCAGTCTTCATTTTGCTTAGAGACAGGCCGAGTTTGCCGAGCTCATCATTACCCAGTGTCAGGTCCTTAACAGTTAGATTACCGCTGGCAATCTCATCGCTAAAGCGGACCATACCTTCTAAAGGTTTCGCGATCGCAGAGGAAATGAGAGTTGCCAAAACTATTCCCAAGATGGCAGACACGATCAGTAATACGAAATTGGTATACTGAGTCGTAGCTACGTACGCGAGTGTGTCATTATGCGCTTGGTCGCGCTCCGCTTCAAACAACTCCTTCAGCTCCTGGCCGCTAGCGATAATCTCATCTAACAATACATTCAGCTTCTGATAATCGCTCATGCTGATAGGATCACCGAAATCCACAGCCATGGTCATGTGATTCACGATGGTATCATATTGATCCGTTAATGCTTTAATCTGATCTAAGTAAGCTGCTTGATCTTCTAATCCCTCTACATCGTAGATGGTTTCTCCCAGAGCAGCAATTATTTCGTGGGCTGCTTTGGAGTAATCTGTCGACTGCAGCACATATGTAGATTCTTCTGTTATCACAAAATCTCGCACAGAGATGCCTTTTTTGTGTATCACAGCTGATAACTCCATGATTTGATCCACTTGGTCAATCATCTGCGCTTGCTGATCAAGCAAATCATTTACGCTGTATAACGAGAAAACTGTATAGGCCGAGCTGATTAAGAATACCACAATCAAAGCAAAAAATCCTAATCTGAGTTTGTTGCGAACACTGACATTTTTAATCGACATCCGCTTCATGGTGAATTTTCGCCTGTTTTTCATTGAACTGCCTCCATTTTTCTGCGTATATTCAACATACGTTTCGAATTTTGCCATTAATAGGCAGGAATGTCAAGAGACTTTTCTTGTTATTCTATGCGGTTCAGCTCCCGTGAGCGCTCTGCACCAGCCTTAATTGCCTTCATAGCAGCAAAACGGAACCCCTGCTCTTCCAGCACTTCCAAACCCCTGATCGTGGTGCCAGCTGGCGAAGTAACCATATCCTTGAGGGCACCGGGATGCCATCCTGTCTCCAGAACCATTTGAGCAGCGCCCTTAACAGTAAGGGCTGCTAATTTCAGGGCTAACTCCCGGGGCAGACCCGCTGCAACTGCTCCATCAGCCATCGCCTCTATCAGCACATAGATATAGGCTGGACCGCTGCCGCTTAACCCAGTGACTGCATCCATTAGGCCTTCATCGACCTCTACAACTTCTCCAAGAGTAGAAAAAATCTTGGTGACAAGCTGCAGCTCCTGCTCATCGATTTCCGGTCCCGCAGTCACTGCCGAGACTCCGGCGTTAATCAGGACAGGAGTGTTAGGCATTACTCGGACTATCCTGCTAGTTTCGCCTAAGGCTAGGCGAAGCTTAGTTGTAGACAGACCGGCCATGATTGAAACAACAAGCTTATCTTTAACAATCTGAGCTAGGCTCCCGGCTATCTCAGTAAAAACCTGAGGTTTTACAGCCAAAATGATTAGATCGGACTGGATCACAGCTTCTGCAAGATCTTTGCAAGTCCTGATACCAAAGTATTCTAGGTTGTTTTCTGCTTCCACGAGCAGCGGATCGCAGGCTGTAATCTGTTCCGGCATGAAGAGCCCGGCATCAACAATCCCTTTCAGAAGAGCAGAACCCATTTTCCCTAAACCAATCAGACAGATTCTCACAGCATACCGCTCCTCATCTGCGAATGTGACCCTGTCCAAGAATCACATATTTATTTGTAGTCAACTCATTTAAACCCATTGGACCCCGCGCGTGGAGTTTTTGAGTGCTGATCCCCATTTCTGCTCCTAACCCAAACTGGTTGCCATCGGTAAACCGGGTGGAAGCGTTAACATAAACCGCTGCAGCATCAACCTCTCTCAAAAACCGCTGACTTAAGCTGTAATCATTAGTAATGATGGCTTCTGAGTGCTTAGTACCGTAAAAATTGATATGCTCCACAGCCTCTGTAAAGGTTGAGACAATTTTGATCGCTAATATGTAATCTAGGTACTCTTCATGCCAATCATCCTCCTGGGCGGGCTTAGCTTCGGGCAGCAGCGCTCTAGTTTTTGAGCACCCACGCATTTCTACATTATGCTGCCGCAAGGCGTCTCCGAGCCTCGGAAGCAACGCCTCAGCCGCTGCTTCATGTACCAACAGGGTTTCCACTGCGTTGCAAACTCCGGGACGGCTGATCTTTGCATTTACAACAATATCCAGCGCCATCTGCAGATCAGCCGAGCGATCAACATAGATATGGCAGTTACCGGTGCCAGTCTGGATAACCGGAACTTTGGCCTCGTTGATCACTCTCCGGATCAAACCTGCTCCACCGCGGGGAATAAGCACATCTAAGTATTCATTGAGGCCCAAAAGAACTGAAACCGCTTCTCTGTCTGTAGTTTGAACCAGCTGCACTGCAGCGGCAGGTAGTCCGCAGGCAGCAGCAGCCTCAGCTGCAATTTTGGCTAAAACTCGATTGGAATTAATAGCTTCCGAGCCGCCCCGCAGAATAACTGCGTTCCCCGACTTTAGACACAAACCCGCGGCATCAATAGTGACATTTGGCCTTGCTTCGTAAATAATGCCAATTACACCTAAAGGTACGCGCATTTTTCCGACCTGCAGGCCATTGGGTCTCGTCCACATCTCGGTTATATCGCCAATCGGGTCTTTCAGCTGAATTATCTCACGCAGTCCATCTGCCATGGCCTTGATTCTGGTTTCATCGAGTTTCAGCCGATCCAAGAGAGCACTGCTTAAACCTGCTGCCTTACCAGATTCTAGATCCTTGGTGTTCTCAAGGATAATCCGGTCACTGGAGTTCTCCAGCGCTTCAGCGATTGCTTCTAAAGCTCGGTTTTTCACATCGGTTGAAGCAGTCGCTAGGATTTGCGCTGCCTTCTTAGACTCTTCTGCCAGAGCAATCAGCTCACTTTGGATACTCACTGCTTTTCCTCCTTTGCAGAATTTACAATTTCACAGCTTACTGCCAGATTATCGCGGTGAATCACATCCGCACCGCAGCTGAAACCCAGAATTGAATCGATCTCCCTTGAATGGCGGCCTTTAATCTGATCAATCTCTGCGGACGAATAATTTACTAATCCCTTACCCACCAAAGCTCCCTTTTCGTTTACAACCTTTACCAAATCTCCGTGCTGAAAACTACCCTCGACAGCAACTATGCCTCCCGGCAGAAGACTTTTTCCCCTAACCAGCAGGGCTTCTTCAGCTCCTTCATCCACAACTAAGGTGCCGCTGGCATTTTGACCATACATCAGCCAGTGCTTGCGTTTACTTAGGGCATAAACGCCTGGCAAAAAAGTTGTTCCAATAGAATAATCGTTGCCATGCTCCAGCATAGCTACAATTTTGGGAATGACATACTCGTGGTGAGCGGGACCGATAACGGTTATAATCCCCGAATTGACCGCGATCTTAGCTGCACTAATCTTCGTCTGCATTCCGCCCGTTCCCAGTCGACTGCCCCGTCCTTTGGCCAAAGCCTCTATCTGCGGACTGATTCTCTCCACTTTATCAATCTTCTTAGCAGCGCTGTTTTGGCGCGGGTCTCCGTCATAGAGACCATCAATGTCCGATAGAATAATTAGTAGTTCCGCATCTGCCATTCCCGCTACCAAAGCAGAGAGAGTATCATTGTCACCAAACTTAATTTCTTCAGTCGCAACCGTATCGTTCTCGTTAATAATCGGAATAACGCCCCTTCTTAACAGGCAGGTCATTGTATTGTAGGCATTTAGATAGCGCTGCCTATTTTCCAGATCACCTGCTGTCAGCAGAATCTGAGCCCCTATTTCCCCGTACTCCCGCAGAAATCGGTTGTAAACAGCCATCAACTGCGCTTGTCCCACCGCAGCAGCTGCCTGCTGTTCCGGAATAAGCTGCGGCCTGTCTTTCATTCCCAAGGCTCCCATTCCTGCACCGACCGCACCTGAAGTGACAAAAATCACCTCCCTGCCCTGGTTTTTTAGATCTACCAGTTGACGAATAAAATGGTCGATTCGCTGAAGGTTGAGTTTTCCGCTATCATGAGTTAGAGAACTGCTTCCAATTTTGACCACGATGCGCTTATATTTCACCATTCATCTTCCTTCGCGTTAAGCTTGACTGATTTAGAAAAAACCCCGCTCTGGTTAGAGCGAGGTTATTTTGTTATTCTTCACTGAGAAGCTCGACCTCCGCTGCTAGGTCCTCATAAACTCGTGTTGCAGCCGATTCATCCTGCTGTTTGATTTCAGTAATCTTTACATCTTCCAACATAGCCCAAATCGTTTCCATAAGCTGCCGCATTTTCTGCTTAAACGCTGCTTCCACCTCAGACAATCTGCGAACTTTCTGCTGCAGCTGTTCAAGTTGCTCAGTATTTTCCTGCAGTATCTGTTTTGCTTTAAACTTTGCCTCGTCGATGATCACTTTTGCCTTAAGATTGGCTTCATCGATGATTGACTGCGCCTGCTGATTGGCAACTTCTTTCGCCTCCGACACAGTTTCACGGGTGAGCGTTATCAGACCGTAAATGTCTGATTCTTTGTTTTGGAACTGCCGCAGTTCTTCCTCCAGCTTCTTAATCTCTTCCTTCAAATCTTTGTTCTGCTGAACTACATTTTCATATTCGCTCACAATCCTGGATAAAAACTCATCAACCTCTTCCTCATTGTAGCCCCTGAATGAACGCTTAAACTCCGCATTGTGAATGTCAATAGGTCTCAGCATCGGTCTCCTATCCCTCCACTCATTTCTTAACCTTACATCATCCGCTTTAAAACAAGTCCAATTCTGCCCTTTTTGGTAGTGCCGGTAATCTGCTCCACCACAACTCGTCCCCGCCCGCGAATCGAAAGGACATCACCCTGATTAATCTCGTGAGCTGGGTTCGTTACTGTTTTCCAGTTCACTTTAACCCGCTCATTCTTGACTTCTCTTGCCATCTTCGTTCGCGATGTGCCAAATCCTGAGGCAGCTATCGCATCCAAGCGCATAGAAGCCACGGTTGTTTTGATTTCCTTAACCCGCTCCGGCGCAACGTTAATCTGCTCCGGATCTATTTCGGTAACAGTAAGGCTGACCTGATGCACTTGATTCCAGTGGGTAAGCAGATAATCCGCGATTTCACTGGCGACAACAACCTGACATCCATCATCAAGACAGATAATATCGCCAATCTTTTCGCGTTTAATTCCCAAGCCCATCAGCGAACCCAAGTAATCGCGGTGAGACACGTTCACAAAGTTAAAATTGCCTCGCGCCTGAATCACTCTGACCGGCGATTCGATAGTCTCAGTCAAGAAAAATTGGGGATAAATAACCAGCCGAGCCCGTTCCGCCTGTCGGTAGCCTCCGAATGCAAGCGCATTTACTTCGACTAACGCGGACAGCACGCTTCTGGCTACTTTCTGTTCATAAGGGTCATAAAAGTCAGTTACCTGCGGACGATTGGTTTTCCATGCCAATTCAGCCGCGTCTATTGCTTTAATTCCAATCTGCTTCTCATGCTCTCCCTGCAGATGCGACGTGAGTCTCTCTCTATCCACCAATAATCCTCCCTATTAAAACAAGAACGCAATTATGATCCTAAACACAATTTCTCTAACAATCTGCAGCAGTATGAATGCAATTAAAGGTGAAAAATCCAGCGGACCGGGAGGCATCAGATTTCGAATCGGACGCAGCACCGGTTCAGTTGCGCGGTAAAGAAACTGAACCACGGGATGAGTGGGATCAAGATTAGGGATCCAGGTTAAAATGACCCGCACCAGTAAAATTAACTCATATGCTCGAAATAAACTGTTAACTAAACCCAAGAGCGCCATAGCTGCTATAACTCCTCGTTCAGATCGCCCAGATCAAACAGATCGGGCTCAATTTCACCTTCAATAGTTACTGACTGTGGTGCAAAGAAAAAGATCATATCCCCCAGTTTGCGCATATTGCCGTCAATGGCGTAGGTGGCACCACTCATAAAATCCACAATTCTTCTGGCTTCGTGAACATCCATATGAGTCAAACGCACAATCAGGGGGTTTTTGTTTTTCAAGTGGTCTACATAGGTGCGTACCTCTTCGAACTCCACCGGCTCAATCACTATAATCCTAATTGGTTTTGCACCTCCACCTCCGTCCAGACTGATCAAATTACCCCTGCGGACGGGTCTGCTGGTTTCACGCTGTTTAGAAACAACTTCCACTTGCTTTTGTTCCTCTTCTTCGGGTTCTCCACGAACCCCCAGCAAGGTCAATACTTTATCAAAAACGGAAGCCATAGCTAATCCCCCTCTGTAAATAAAGCTGAACCGATTCGGACCATAGTAGCTCCTTCCTCAATCGCTACTTCAAAATCATTGCTCATCCCCATCGACAATATACCTGCATCCGCTTTTACTTCTGTTATCAGCCTTTGATGCAGCTGTGCCAGCTCGCGAAAATATGGGCGAGCAGCTTCGGGTTCAACAAAAGGTGCCATTCCCATCAAACCACGCAGATTTAAGTGATGACACTCCCTAGTGACCATTTCTGCAAAACCGATTACTTCCTGCGGCTTAAGACCGTGCTTGGAAGGTTCATTGGAAATATTCACCTGAATCAAAACATCTATCTGCTTGTCCCACTGCTCAGCGTGCTTATCAAGCTCATGGGCAAGTTTTAGGCGGTCCAGAGAATGAATCAAACCGAAATTCCTGCAGAGCTTTACCTTATTTGTCTGCAGAGTTCCGATTAAATGCCATTCGGATTGGGAAAAAGCTTCACTGCGCTGTTTTCCCTGCTGAGCTCTGTTTTCCCCAAATATGTTTACACCAAGTTCAATCAGCTGTTGAACCACATTGTCATCAACCGTTTTGGTCACAGCAACTAATTGAACCGACTGCGGATCGCGGTTAACGCGAGCGCATGCTTGAGCAATCCTACTGCGAATAATCTCCAAATTGTGCGCCAAATCCATTTTCAATCTCTCCTAAACCTCTCTCGTACAAACTTCGCTATTTTTCTCCGCTTTCCTGCTTTTTATAAGCTGAGTACTAACACCAAAAGACCGACAAACCATGTGTAATAGGAGAACATAACGAGTCGGCCTCTTCTGACAAAATTTAACAGCAGTTTGATCGCCAAAAAGCCGGTCACAGCGGCAAACACCGTTCCAATTATCATATTCAAAAGCGAATCCTGCGCTAGCGGATAAGTAAGCAGGTCTTTAACAGCCAAAACCTGGGAACCGAGCACTGCGGGTATACTCAGCAAAAACGAAAACCTGGCCGCATCTTCGCGCTCTAGTTTCCGCAGCAGTCCAGCGGCTATGGTAGTTCCGGACCGAGATATGCCGGGCAGAACAGCCAAACCCTGGCCTAGACCGATAAAAATGGCGTCTAAAATCCCCATTTTTTCCATGACAAGGGTACCTTTCTTCACCCGATCAGAAATGTAGAGAATCGTGCCGGTTACAAGCAGCATAGCTCCGGTAAACACCGGTGAGCTGAACAGCCCGGTAATCCAATCCTTAAACAGCAGTCCAATGATTACGATGGGAATTGTAGCGACAACGATACTGAGCACTAAGCGGCAGCCCTCATCCTCTTTCGCCAGCCTGACAATCTCTCTAGGATGCGTAAGAAGGCGAAATCCAGACTTAACTAACATTACTACATCAGGCCAGAATGCAAGGAAGATGGCAATTAGGGTGCCGAAATGAAGCATGACTTCGAAAACCATGCCCGGCTCTTGAATTTTGAACATTGCGCTGAACAAAACTAAGTGTCCGGAAGAACTAACGGGCAGAAATTCTGTTAGTCCTTGAACAATACCCAAAACAATTGCTTCGAATAGATTCACGGTATCCAACTCCCATTTAATGATTTAATAAATCTTCTCCCCAGAACTGCTTATTCCTGCCATTTTGCTGACAAGTTTAGTTAATGGATCAATCAGAAGCAGCGCAAAAACTGCGGTAATTACGTTAAAGAGCGTATGCGCATTGGCAATCTGCTGCGCTAAGTTCGAACTGGTTCCAGCAACAAAACTAGCAAAGTAGTGGATGAAAGGAAGCATGATCAATACTCCAAGGCAGTTAAATACCAGATCGGCATAAGCCGTGGCTTTTGACTCTTTGGTCATGCCGATGCTGGACAACAATGTGGTTAATACCGTTCCAATATTGCTGCCGAACGCAATTGCGATTGCTCCTACCAATGAAATCGCCTGAATTTGGCCTAAAACAATAACAACACTGGTCACCGCGCTGCTCGACTGCACGACAGCAGTGATAAGCAACCCTGCTAATACAGCCGGAACTACATGGCTGCTGACTTCTATCAGAGCCCTGCGAACCAGTTCATACTCTAACAGCGGCAGTAAACTCAGTTTTAACATAGTCAGCCCCATAAATAGGCTGCCTACCGCGATAATTCCAACACCTAAATGATAGGTTTTACGATTCCAAGGCAGCAAAAAAAGCCCACAGAGCATAAGCGGCGCAGCCAGTTGGGACATATCCAACGCCACAATCTGGGCAGTGACGGTAGTCCCAATATTAGCACCTAAAACTACTCCGAAGGCTTGTTTTAAACTCAATACTCCTGCGTTAACCAAAGCTACCGAAATCGCGGCCACAGCGCTGCTGCTCTGCACGGCTGCTGTAACAACTGCACCGGTTACAAGGCTGATGAGCGGATTGTACGTTAATAGTGCCAGCAGTCTCCGCAGTCGCCGCCCCAACACAGCTTGGACGCTGCTGCTCATTAAGCGCAGGCTGAGCAGAAATATTGATATGCTTAAACTGAAGTTGAACAAAATCTTGATAGTACCCATGGCATAATATATGCCGCAGGATATTCGATTATAACATTGAGTCGGTCAAGACCACAAAACTTCCGGGCTGATACTCAGGCTTAAGATAATGCTCGGGATCAGTGCTGAGAACCCGCACTACTCTGCCGAGGGACGTCCCAGTCGATTCCACCTGCATCATGCATCCGTTAACGATTACATCACGCATTTCAGGCACCGGCACATCGGCTTCCGCCCAAATTTCCTCCACCGGAACGATTGAGTACAGCATCTAGTACCCTCCTCTGACATTATATCCCTGATAGCTGTATGGCTGCTGGTACTGGGGCTGAAAACGCAGGCGCCGTGATTTTGCTAGCATCGGATTATTGATATACTGGCGCAGTACTGCCACTGCTTCACCCAAACCACCGAGTTCATCAATTAATCCGCATCGGACCGCTTCTTCGCCAATCAGCACCGTTCCCACATCTCGCACCAGTTCTCCGGTGCGAAACATCATTTCCCGCAGCTGCTGTTCAGGTACACCGGAATTATCGACTATAAATCGAATAATCCGATCCTGCATTTTATCCAGATAGTCATAGGTTTGAGGCACCCCAATAACCATCCCGGTCAAACGGATCGGGTGGATCGTCATGGTAGCGGTTTCAGCGATAAAAGAATGGTCAGCCGCCACAGCAATGGGTGTGCCGATGGAGTGACCTCCACCCAAAACCAAAGATACTGTCGGTTTTGACATCGTTTTAATCATTTCCGCAATAGCCAAACCTGCTTCTATATCGCCACCAACGGTGTTGAGGATAATCAGCAGTCCCCTAATCTTCGGATTCTGCTCAATAGCCACAAGCTGTGGAATCACATGCTCATACTTAGTAGTTTTATTGCGGGGCGGCAGCACCATGTGACCTTCCACCTGACCAATTATCGGCAGCACATGGAATGCAGCTGAACCATCAGGTAAATTCATTTGTCCGAAATTACGAATTGCCTGCATAGAATTCTGCCCCGAATAGGGCTGATTTTGGCCTGGTTCCGCAGGTTGATTCGGAGGCGGAACCATCTCCTGACTTAGGTATTTATTTTGAGGTAAATCCATAGATTCCCTTCCTTTCCTCATACTAAGGATAGTATGAGGAATTAATACCTAAAATAAACATCAGCTATACTTCCATAATAATCGGCAGAATCATCGGACGCCGCTTTGTTTTCTCATAAAGATAACGGGACAGCGCCTCACGCACGCCCTGTTTGAGCAGGCCCCATTCGGTAACGCCCTTGCCTTCATACTCCGCCAATACTGCCCGGACCCTCTCGCGGGCTTCTTCAATTAGTTCTTCTGATTCACGCACATATACAAATCCCCTAGTGACAATATCGGGGCCTGCCAGAATCTCTCCATTGCGGCCGCTGATCGTCACTACCACAATTAGGATACCGTCGCTGGCTAGTTGACGGCGATCCCGCAGGACGATGTTGCCTACATCGCCCACACCTAATCCATCAACGAATACCTGTCCCGATGCTACCCGGTCCGCCATTCTCAGTCCTGAATCACTGAACTCGAGAACAGACCCAAGTTCTGCTATACAGATGTTCTCTTTTGGCACCCCAACAGTCTCTGCCAGCTCAGCGTGTTTCATCAGCATGCGGTGCTCACCGTGAATGGGAACAAAATACTTCGGCTTGGTCAGGTTCAGCAGCAGCTTTAGCTCTTCCTGCTGCGCGTGACCAGAGGTATGAATGCCAAAATGCGGTTCATAGACCACAGTGGCGCCTTCCTTAAATAAGTGGTTGATGATCTTGCCGACACTTTTTTCATTACCCGGAATCGGATTGGCGGAGATAATAACCGTATCTCCCGGGGCAATTGCTAGTTTTCGGTGTTCTGCCATCGCGATGCGGGTTAGGGCTGACATTGGTTCACCCTGAGAACCTGTCGTAATTATGACAACTTTATCAGCCGGAAGTTTATCCACCTGCTCCACATCGATCAACATGCCTTCGGGAATTTTAAGATAACCCAATTCTTGAGCGATTCCAACCACATTAACCATACTGCGGCCGATCACGCAGATCTTACGGCCTTGGGCTTCTGAGGCATCAACGATCTGCTGCAGTCGATGGACATTTGATGCAAAGGTTGCTACAAATATCCGCCCTTCAGCTCGAGCAAAGATGCGGGCAAAAGTCTCTCCTACGGTCCGTTCGGATTCTGTATACCCAGGACGCTCCGCATTGGTAGAATCGGACAGCAGACACAGCACGCCTTCATTCCCCAACTGGGCTAACTTGTATAAATCTGTTACTCGACCGTCAATCGGCGTCTGATCAAACTTAAAATCACTGCAGTGGATCACTGTGCCGAGCTCTGTGTGAATTGCCAGTGCAACCACATCTGGAATACTGTGATTGACATGGATAAACTCCATGTCGAATTTTCCAATTTTAATCCGCTGACCTGCCTTAACCTCGTGCAGCTGAGTTGAGCGCTCCAGGTTGTGCTCGATCAATTTCAGCTTCAGCAGTCCCAAGGTAAGCTTGGTACCGTATACCGGAATATTTACCTGTTTCAATAAGAAAGGCACTCCACCAATGTGATCTTCATGACCATGGGTAAGTATAACTGCCTTAATTCTGTGTGCATTATCCATTAAATAAGTGGTGTCAGGAATAACTAAGTCGACACCTGGCATATCGTCTTCGGGAAACATGACCCCGGCGTCGACAACAATCAGTTCGTTGTTGTACTCGAACACCGTCATGTTCTTACCGATCTCTCCCATACCTCCAAGGAAGACGATCTTAAATTTGCTGTTTCTTTTCGCCATAAAAATTTTTACCTCCATCTAGTTTCTCGGGTTCGATAAGATCTTATTTTTGTTAGTCTACCTCCGCTCATCTCAAATGTAGACCAATTAATTATCGCTTCCGAACACAGCCGTTAGGTCTATTATAGACAAGTTGGCTTCTTTTTACAACTAATATCAAGATTATAAAAAAGAGCACCGTTACTGGTGCTCAAGCAGTCCGTAGTGCCGCAGCGTCTCTTTTATCGTTTCCGCCTGGTCTTCTGTAAGATCCACTAACGGCAGTCTCACTGGTCCAGTTTCAATCCCTAGATACTCCAAACTCCGCTTTACAGGCACTGGATTGGTAGTGATAAACATTGTTCTGAAAATCTGCAGTAGTTCCAAATGAATGCTGGATGCCTCTTGAACTCTGCCGGCAAAGAATGCATCAATCATCGATTTTATCCGTCTGCCCACAAGATGAGCCGCTACGCTAACTACACCACAGCCTCCGATCGATAGAATTGGAAGTGTTAATGCATCATCTCCGGAATAGATTAAAAAGTCTTCCGGTGTTATTGTTCTTAGGTAGCTAACCTGTTCCAAATCACCGCTGGCTTCCTTTATAGATACAATGTTTGGAATTTCCGCTAATCGAGCTACTGTTTCAGGGAGTAAATTGACATTGGTGCGGCCGGGTACATTGTACAGCATGATCGGCAGACTGGAATTTTCCGCAATCGCTTTAAAATGCTGGTACAAACCTTCCTGTGAAGGTTTATTGTAATAAGGTGTTACCAGCATAATTCCGTCTACACCGGCTTTCTCAGCAGCTTTTGTCAAAGCTATGCTGGCTGCGGTATCGTTTGAGCCAGTACCGGCGATTACTTCGGTGCTACCGCCTAGCTCATTCACTATATCAGTAAAAAGCTGGACTTTTTCATCGAATGTCAGCGTCGCTGATTCTCCTGTAGTCCCGCAGACTACCAGACCATCAGAACCATTGGTCACCAGAGTTTCTGCCAGCCTTACAGCTTGTTTATAATTAACGGATCCGTCCTCTTTCATTGGCGTAATCATTGCGGTAAGAACTTGACCTACCCTCACGTTAACTAGCCCTCCTTAGATAACTCAAATTCATCGTATAAAGCACGCACAGCAGGGAGTAAATCTTTTTCTTTGATCAAACACGATATATTAGCATGGGAGTCAGTTGTTTGATAAATCGGTACTGCAGCTTTTTCCAAGCTCCGAACAACTCGTGCCATTACCCCAGGAACACCATGCATGCCTGCTCCGACAACCGAAACTTTCGCATATCCTTGCTCCACAATAATATTCAATCCCAGATCTGCTAAAACCTTCTTTACTAGCTCCGCCTTCTCGTCATCCACAATAAAAGCGATCAACTCAGGAGATAAGTAAATTAGATCTACGCTGATCTGATTCTGAGCAAGTAAATTGAAGATTTCAAGCGTCACCGCCGATTTATTAAAATCTTCAATACCACTGATCCTAACATGAGCCCGTTTTGGAAGATGTGCGATTCCAGTTACAACTCGATCCACAATCTGTCTGCCATCAGGACGCGTCCCTGTGCTTTGCGTAATTGTTGTACCAAAGCCGTCTTGATCAGCAGCCAAAATTTTAAGTTCAATCCCTGCTTCCATAGCAATTTCAACTGCTCTTGGATGCACAACTTTTGCTCCCAGATGGGCAAGTTCGATCACTTCACTGTAAGTTAACGATGAGATCGTAGGTGCCTCAGGAACAAGGCGCGGATCTGCAGTCTTTACTCCATCAACATCTGTATAAATCTCTACAGTTTCGCAGTCCAAAGCTGCTCCTAAAGCCACCGCGGTTATATCACTGCCGCCTCGGCCTAAAGTCGTAATACTGCCGGAACTGCTCCATCCCTGAAATCCCGCCACAACCGAGATTATCCCTTGAGACGCTGTCTTTTTCAGTGGTTCCGGATCTACGGATAGAATTCGGGCACTGCCAAAACTCTGATCCGTTAAAATTCCTGCCTGCCATCCGGTAAATGCCAGAGCTTGATATCCCATCTGGCGGATCGTTTCCGCTAATATGACCGCCGAGATAATTTCGCCGCAGCTTAAAAGCAGATCCAGGTTTTGGGGACTAGGATCAGGATTAGCAAGCTTAACTAGATCGATCAAACTATCAGTTGCAAAAACATCACCAGAGCGCCCCATAGCCGAAACAACGACCACCGGGTGCACTCCGGATTGTGCCTTCTCAATTACCTTGTGTGCTGCTTGGCTCCGCACTGCGGCTGACCGAAGCGAACTTCCGCCAAATTTCTGCACACAGAACTCCATATGATTCACCTCAGATCACGGATCAGATTCTCTGCAATCTGAATTGCGTTTAAAGCAGCTCCTTTGCGGATTTGATCACCAACAACCCACAGATTCAAACCATTCTCCAAGGAAGTGTCTTCCCTGATTCTGCCCACCCAGATCAGATCTTGACCCGATGTATCGATGGGCATCGGATATTCTTGCGCTGCGAGATCATCAACGAGTTTTAATCCCGACGCCTTTTTGATCAGCTCTCTGCACTCTGAAGCTGTTAACTTAGCCTTTGTTTCAACATTGATTGATTCACAGTGAGAGCGCATTGTCGGTACACGCACTGTGGTTGCAGTAATCCTCAGATCCTGATTTCCCAAAATCTTTTGGGTTTCTCGAATCATCTTCCATTCCTCTTTAGTATAGCCCTGTTCGTCAGGAATATCGATCTGGGGAATCACATTAAATAAAATCGGATAATGTTTAGCTAAGCCCTGCACTGGTAATACCTGCGCTTCGATTTCACTGCCACTGGCAAACGCGTGGGCTTGATTTGTAAGCTCATCAATCGCTGCCTGACCAGCACCTGAAACTGCTTGATAAGTGCTGACAACAACCCGTTCAATCCCCACTGCATCGTAAATGGGTTTCAGTACCGCTGCAAAGATAATTGTCGAGCAGTTAGGGTTGGCAATGATCCCCTGATGATTCTTCGCTGCGTCCACATTAACTTCTGGTACAATCAGCGGCACATCGGGATCCATCCGAAATGCACTGGAATTATCGATAACAATACATCCTGCTGCTCTGGCAGCGGAAACCCACTGCTTGCTTACACCACCACCCGCGGCGAAAAATGCAATATCTACACCTTCAAATTGTTCTTCTGAAACTGCTTCAATCACATATTCCTGATCATTAAAAGCAACTTTCCTGCCAGCAGAGCGTGGTGATGCCAGCAGCTTAAGGGATTTAATTGGAAACTTTCTCTCTGCTAAAATCTGAAGCAGCTCCTGGCCTACAGCCCCTGTAGCACCTAAAATTGCTATATTTACTGCCCTCACCGTAATTTCCTCCCTACTTGACTTGTCTCAGAGCTCGTTCAATCAAAATCGGCTGCAGCTGCTGATGTAAAACTGCGTTTTCAACTGCTGGCACCAGCAGGCTCATATCTGCAACCAGTGAATTAGGTTTTTTCTCCGGGTTATCTTGACCAAAAGGAACAAAATAGATATTTTTTGTATTCAATAAAACACCAATATTCTTTGCATTCATCCCAAGTCCATCATTAGTAGAAATCGCTAACAGCAGTGGCTTGAGATTGCGCAGATGCGCCTTGGCGGCCATCAAAACCGGACTGTCAGTGATGGCATTGGCCAGTTTAGCCGTTGTATTTCCGGTGCATGGCGCTATCACCATCACATCAAACAGGTTCTTCGGACCGATCGGTTCCGCATCTACTATATCAATTATAGCAGTTTTGCCTGTCAACTGCTCAAATCTCTTAATTATATCCTTACCTCTGCCAAAACGTGTATCCGTATAGGCTACAGCATGGGAAGCAATCGGATAGATATCTGCTCCCAGTGATACTAGGTTTTCAATCTGAGGCCAAATCTCTTCATAGGTGCAGTGACTGCCAGTCATGGCAAATCCAATCCGCAGACCCTTAAACTGCATTCCCTCCGCCTCCTTCCAGCATTTCTTGAAGCAAACGAGGAATGCAATCAGAGAGAATCTTCCCAGCAGTAATTGGAGCTACTTTACCCGGAAGCGACAGGGCAAGAATGGCCTTAATGCCGAACTCTTCCGCTGCTGAAAAATCTACCCCTCCCGGCGCTGCAGCTAAATCGATGATCAGCGTTTTCGAATCCAGCTTTTTCAGATAATCCGCGGTCAAAATTAGAGCTGGTACAGTATTGAAAATCACATCAAAATCTGTATATCGGTGCAGATCTGCGAGCGGAATTGGCGTCAGTCCCATTGTCACAGCGCGGGCTAACTGCGCTTTATTGCGATCAGCTGCAGCCACATCTGCTCCTAAAGCGGCAAGGCTGGCTGCTAAAGTCTTGCCGCAGCGGCCGAATCCTGTGACCAAACAGCGGGAGCCATGGATTGTTATCGGCATTTCTTCCATTGCCAACTGCAGCGCACCCTCTGCAGTTGGAATTGAATTAAGAATCGCGATCTCATCTATTTCAGCGGTTTCAATTAACTTAAGACCTTGCTGATGTGCCAATTCAGCGATTACAGGTTTGGCAACTCCGATTAGTACCAGAGTATCCTTCGTCAGTTTAGGTAGAATTACGGTTAAGTCAATCGGTTCCCGCTGATCTAGGCGGGTAAAGATATGACCTTCCGAATCAGTGTTAGCCATGGGAGCAATCACTACCTTTACTCCGGACACCGCAGTTTCCGCATCACTCAAGAATTTCGCTGAGTTCAGATTAGGATGCGGAGGGAAACCCACCAACCGCAGGTCTGCTCCCAAATCAAGCAGTGTCTTGGCCAGCTCCAATTCTCGCCGATCGCCGCCTAGTATGGCAATAGGTATTCCAGCTAAGTCCACATTCATGGAATATCCTCCTCCCCGATGCACTCATGGATAGTATATGAGCAGGATTGGAGGCCTGTGAATGTACGACTATATCTTTATAAGATGTGTTCTAACCCGTAAATAATGCCTTCGAGCTGGTCGATTTTACGAACAGCCAACAGAACACCGGGCATAAAGCTCTCGCGGTGGGTGGAATCATGTTTAATCGTCAATAGCTGGCCCGCAGAGCTGAAAATAACTTCCTGATGAGCAACATAACCGGGCAGACGAACGCTGTGAATGTGGACCGCGCTGCTCGCAGCACCTCTGGCTCCGGGCAGTTTTTCAAATTCATCCGGATTGTTCTCTGCTTCTCCGGTTAATACCTGATTAATCATTTCAGCGGTCTTAATAGCTGTGCCGCTGGGAGCATCCTTTTTCTGATTGTGATGATACTCAATGATCTCCACATTCGGAAAATAACGAGCAGCTTCCTGAGCAAATTTCATCATCAATACTGCTCCAATGGCAAAGTTCGGCGCGATCAAAGCAGCCCAATCCGGTTTGGCCGCTTCATGTTCGAGTCGTTCTACATCCTCGGCTGTTAACCCCGTGGTACCAACTACCGCCCGCACTCCATGTTCTAAGCAAATCTTGATGTTCTCCAGCACAACACCCGGATGAGTAAAATCTACAACCACATCCGGATTAGTTGCTTTTATGGCAGGAGCGAGTTCTTGGTAATATCTAATTCCGTCGGCATCCTTTTCCGCTTTAGGATCAACGCCGCAGACAACTTCTAGATCCGAAGCCTGTCCGATCGCTTTAATTACTTCTGTACCCATTTTACCGAGAGCACCGCTTACTAAAACTCGTTTCATAATACTCCTCCACCTAGATTTCAAATACTGCTTGTTTCTGGATTATATCTGGCAATTCCTGCCAGCATGAAAAAGAGACTGTATTTTTACAGTCCCTTTTCTAAACCTAGTTGTTTTCGCCGCCATGTGTTTCTACATCTTGAGCACCATTGCTCCTTAAAATTTCACTTGCCTCATTTACTTTTTCGGAGCTGGTTTCAATAACGGCTAGGATGCCGCCGGCTTTCAATTTCTTTTCGTACTCCTGACCTCGCTCTTCAGGAATTCCTAAATCAATTAAACCACCGGCAACACCACCGGTGACTGCTCCAGATAGGGCACCGGCAAGCGGACCTGCCGCTACGATTGGACCGATACCAGGAATTGCCAGCGCTCCTACACCAGCTAAGATTCCGGCTAAGCCTCCTAAGGCTCCACCCCAGGCAGTACCGTCAGCAATATTTTGATCAGCACCGAAATCTCCGCCTACTTCCATGTCGCGTGTCTTACCAGTGCTTTCGTCTTTCGCGATAATTGAGATTTCGTTCTCAGTAAATCCCTTTTCGCGCAGTACTTTAACCGCTTTTTCTGCAGCTTCAACATTGTTGAATACCCCTATTACTGTTGACAACTAGCATATCCCCCTTTCCTGAAATGGGTACATCGATATTCTACCCAGGAATGGGGACAAATTATTCTAAATCGAGTCTGCGCACTATATCATCATAATCTTGGGCTGTAGTCAGATCAACTATGATTAAATCGCGCCCGATTTTCTTTATTCCCTCCCATGGAATAACAATCATGCGCTTGTTAAATAGACTCCTGCCATAAGGGATAATTATGGAATCGACTTTTCCTGTTTCCGTGTTAATAATTAGATCGGTATCATTAACAACCCCTAAGCGGATGCCCTCATCAAAACAGACAATTTCTTTGCCCGCTAAATCCGAATACCGCATGACAACCAACTCCCGCTTTATAAGCGTTATATCGATATTCTATGCGGTGGATGCGAAAAGATGAAGCTATACCGGACCAAGCACCACTAAATTCCAGCGATTCACATCAAGCACCGTTTGAGCGAGAGAATGCAGGTCTAAGCTCGAGAGCTGATCGATTAAAGCCAGAGTTTCATCAACCGGAACAATCCGTCTGTGGTTAAACTCATCTTTGGCAAGTTTTACCATGCGGTTCATGGTACTTTCTAATGCTAAAACCAGACTGCCCTTTGCCTGACCTTTAATCCGCTTCAGTTCAGCTTCAGAGATGGGTTCCAGCGCTAATAGCTCTACCTCCTGGCGAATTACTTCGATTACCTGCCTGTAGGCGCTTGGTGAACAAGCGGCGTAAATCAGAAATTCTCCGGCATCTCGATATAGTGCATAATCTGAATAAACATTGTAGACCATGCCGCGGTTTTCCCTCAGTTCCTGAAATAAACGGGAGCTCATACCTCCACCAACCAAGGTATCCAGCAGACGAAGAGTTTCCAGATTTGGATCTGAACGATTCAATCCCGATCCACCACAGCAGATATGGACCTGCTCAAGGTCCTTCGCCACCGTATAAATTTGGCTGTGGGTTGGAGTGGGCTTCGCCAAACAGATATCCGCCTTACGCAGATTCTGATTTAGCGCATCAAATTCCCGAGCAAATTGATCAACCAAAGCCTGATGCTCTATGTTTCCAGCCGCAGCAATCACTACCTGATCGGGGGTGTAGTGCTGGCGGTAATAAGCAATCAAGTCTTCTTGCGTTACCTGAGAGATGCTGCTCTCAGTTCCTAAAATCGACCTGCCCAGGGGATGCTCAGGCCAAAGCAGCTCATAAAAGAGCTCGTGGACTTGATCTTCCGGCAGATCCTGACTTGCTTTAATCTCTTCAAGAATAACCTGCCTCTCCCGTTCAATTTCTTCCGCGGCAAAAAGCGGGTTCAGCAGCATTTCTTTCAGAATATCAGCGGCTAAAGGAAAGTCCTGGTCTAAAACACTCGCATAATAGCAGGTATATTCACGGCTAGTGAAGGCATTTAGGTACCCTCCAACACCGTCAATTAATTCCGCTATCGTGCGAGCGCTGTATTTGGCACTGCCTTTAAAGACAATGTGCTCAATAAAGTGGCTGTAGCCCTGCTGATCTCCCAATTCATTCCTGCTTCCGACTTCAAACCAAACACCCAGTGTAACTGATCTAACATCAGGAATGTATTCTGATACGATACGAATGCCGGATGGCAGTATTGTTTTCTCGTACATTGCTTTCTCCCTTACCCATGAAATGTTCTAAATAACACCAGTGCATACACTATTTGTCTTTGTGTTAGGATCGCAGAACATGGTAATATGGTATTGATTATTATTGCTATTAATTTCGGCAGAGAGGAGGAAAATTCATGAATCAAAATATCCTAATCCCCGTCTTAACTCTCTTATTTTATATTACCAGCATTCTGGGAGGCGGCGCTCCAGATTCCCCCGCTCTAACACCAGGAAATATTACCGCTTCCGCGGTGATCGGACAGCAGGGGGAAATAGTCGGTGACATTGTAACCATTCGCACCGGACCAGGTACGCAGCATTCTGCCCTAACTTCGCTTAAGCAGGGTGAAACCGCAGTCATATTAGACCTGCAGGATGGCTGGTATGAAGTCAAACTTACTGATGGACGAATTGGTTGGGTTGCTGACTATTTAATTAATATTGTACCAAGTAAACCGCAGGTAAAACCTCACGGCAAAACAGTTCTTGGCTACTATCTTCTAGGTTCGTCCTCATACAACAGCTTGATCCAAAACAGCAACTATCTCACGGCGATTGCTCCTTGGAGCTGGGGTTTAGACAGCTACGGAAAACTAAATGCCGACTTTGATGCGAAAACTCTAGCCCAGGTGCTGATGTTTTCCGGAAATCGAGAAGTAGAAACCTATGCTTTAGTGCACAACCTGTTTAATGGCAGTTTCGATCCCAAAGTAGTCAGCGCGCTGTTGAACAACCAAGCAGCCAGAATCCGCGCAGTTAATGAAATAAAAACAGCTTTAGTTAACTGGGGCATGACCGGTATCAATCTAGACCTAGAAAATGTTCCAGCTGCTGATCGCCAAGCTCTGACTGAATTTGTAGCTGAGCTGAGCGAAGCTCTTCATGCCGAAGGTCTGAAAGTTACCATGGCTGTTCCAGCAAAAACGGCAGATAATCCGAACAACAACTTCTCCGGAGCCTATGATTACGCTGCATTAGGAAAGCATGTTGATCAGCTCGTAATAATGGCATATGACCAGCATTATCGGGCCGGACCTCCGGGACCGATCGCTTCGATAAAATGGGTTGAAGATGTGATTAAATTTGCTGTCAGCCAAGTTCCGGCAGAAAAAATCATCCTGGGTATTCCTAATTATGGTTATGACTGGCCGCAGTCCGGGATGGCAGACGCTCTCACCTATGACCAAACCATGCAGCTGGCTGCCGCTAACAGCGCAAGCATCCGCTGGCAGGGTGAAGACAAGGTACCGTATTTCACCTACGGAAACAACCGCCAAGTCTGGTTTGAGAATCGCTACAGCATTAAGTACAAACTAGAACTGGTGAATCAATATCAGTTAAATGGTATAGCACTGTGGCGTTTAGGTCAAGAGGATTCCGGCATCTGGAATGTTATCAATGATACACTGAAATAAAAGAGTTCCTGGCGGGGAACTCTTTTTTATTGGTTGAGAATCTGAGAAACCGGAACGATTGAATAGCCGCGCTGCTGCAGCTGCTCAATAATCAGCGGCAGGGCTTGAGCGGTTGGTTCTGTAGGATGCATCAGGACAAAGGCACCGTTTTGAATGCGGCTTACCACCCGATCAATTATAACAGTAGGTGCGGGGCGCTCCCAGTCAATCGTGTCAAGGGTCCAAAGAATGGTTTTATACCCCAGTTCTGCTGCAACTGCCACAGTCTGCTTGTTAAAATCACCGGCAGGAGGAGCAAACAGCATCGGCTTTTGCCCTGTCGCATCCATGATTTTTTCTTCTCCGGTCAGAATCAGATCCCGCACCTGATCCTGATTCATTTGACTCGGCATTCCGTGCCATCCACCGTGATTGCCGATCTCATGACCAGCTGCCGATATCTCAGCAGCCAGATCTGGGAACTTCTCAGCCCAAGTCCCAGTTAAGAACCAGCTGGTAGTCACATTATATCGTTTGAATGTTTCCAGCATGGTCGGTATATACTCATTCCCCCAGTCAACGTTCACCATCAGGCTGACCCAAGGTCTATCGGCGGGTCCCCGATAGTAAGGTGCAAAGTTGGCCTGTGTTATCGAAGGTATTACTGGGACTGTAACAAACTCTACCGGTGTGTGCGCAGCTGCCTGCATGATTAAACTCATGGTCGCATTAATATCAATGATCTGGCCGACCTGCTCCGGATTAATCACATCCCGATTCCAGTCGTAGCTGGCATTTCTCGCTTCGACCATCTCATTTTCACTGATTTTGACCAACGCATCATATAATTCCGCTTCCAGCATTCCACCCACATCATAACCGGCGATCATCACTCCTGGCTTAACTCCATGAATCCGCCGCCGCACCAGATTGTAAACACTAGAACCAGTTGCGGCTAAGGCAATAACCAGCAGACAAACAGCGCCAATAATCAGCGTTCGTTTAGTTATCACCAGTGAAAACCAAGTCTTTCCCGCCATTTAGCTACTCTCCCTTCCGCAGGTGCTGGATGCCGTTGTTATCTATATAGTAGTTTTCCCGATAGATCAGCTCAGAAATGGGGACAATTTCGTATCCCTGAGACTTCAGATCAGGAATAATCCTGCGGATTGCGTCAGGTGTACCCACAGCAGCATTGTGAAAGAGAACGATAGCGCCAGGTTTGATCTGACTCATCACCCGCTGGTAGATCTGGTCAGAGGTTGTATTCTTCCAATCCAGGGAGTCTACTGACCATTGAATGGTATAGTAGCCTAAAGAGTCAGCGGCTTTGATCACGGTATTCGAGTACTCTCCGAAAGGTGGACGGAAAAGGAAAGAGTTCTGCCCGGTTAAGTCGTAAATCATAGCATGGTTGCGCTCTAATTCAGTTACAACTTGATCAAAGCTGAGATTGTTCATATGGGGATGGGAATAGCTGTGGTTGCCGATTTCATGCCCTTCTTCGGCAATGCGCACCACGTACTCAGGGTATTTGTCAACCCAATAGCCAGCTAAGAAAAAGGTTGTTTTAATATTATGTTCCCGCAGAATATCCAAGATTTGATCAGTTAGATCGGTTCCCCAAGTTGCGTCAAAAGAAATTGCTACCTTCTTAGCCTCAGTATTTACAGCATAGATTGGAACCAGCCTGTTGGCTGCTACATTGATTACATGAGTGATCGCTGGCATAACGGTTTCATGATACACACTGAAAACCAAAAGCAGCGCCACCGCGGCCACCAATACATGAGCGAAGTTGAGCTTAAAAACCACTACTCGCATCTCGAATCCCCTCCTCATGTATTCTTATTCAAAAAAAAAGAGGCAAATAACAAGTATCTGCCTCAAATTGCAAAGTTATGATTGCCTATTCGCTTGATAACCGGTCTGGTCTTCCAAAAATCAGGCGCTGCTGTGGTTTTCGGATTATAAAAGAACAGCGCTCCCCCAGTGGGATCCTCACCTGCCAGAGCCCTTTCTGCAGCTTCTATGGCAGAATCCTGAGGAACCTTCGGCATGGTTCCCATGGAAATTGGGCTGAACTGACCCTTCTGGTAAATCACCTCGGTGATTGTATTCGGGAACTTATCGCTTTTTACCCGGTTTATTACCACCGCTCCCACAGCGATCTGTCCTTCAAGCGACTCACCTCTGGCCTCCGCATGGATCAGCCGAGCCAACAAATCCCGCTCCTCCGGGGTGAAATCCACCACATATACTCGGCTGGGTATGCGGAGCCTCATCCCGGCACGCATCCGCTTGGGATCGTTAATATTATTGAATTCAGCGAGATAGCGCCAATCTAAATTATACTCCTGGGCAATTTCAGAAAGTGTATCTCCCGGCTGAACAATGTATACCTGCTCGGCAACCTGTGCCGGTGCTGAAAAGGTCATCAGAAAGATGATCAGAGCAATTATTAAAACCATAACTTAACCTCCTGCTCAATAGCTTGCAATTTATCATAATGAACGGAACAAGCAGGCAGTGACTGAATGAAAAACTTTCCATAACTGCGTTCCATGATGCGCTTATCACAGATTAAGATTAATCCTCGATCAGTCTTGGTGCGGATCAGCCGCCCGCATCCCTGACGAAATTTTAAAACTGCCTGTGGTAAAAAGTAATTTAAAAACGGATTAATGCCGTTCAAGCGCATCTGCTCGCTGCGGGCTGCGGCAATCGGTTCGGTGGGGACTTTAAAGGGCAGCTTGGTAATAATCACAGTTGATAGGGCATCCCCCGCCACATCCACACCTTCCCAAAAACTATCTGTTCCCAGCAGAACTGTTTTTGCTTCATCGCGGAAACGATCGAGCATTTCTGTCCGCGGCATTTCGCCCTGCACTAAAAAGTTATACTTCTGATCCAAGCCGTGCTCCCGCACAAGCTGCGCTGTTTTCCGCAGCATCGCATAAGAAGTAAATAAAATGAACGCGCGGCCTTGGGTAACTGCCAACAGTGGATCAAGATGCTCTACCAATACTGCTGCAAAATCAGGATGCTCAGCGGAAGGCATATCCCTGGCAACCGCAAGATAAACCTGGTTCTGATAATCAAAAGGGGAAGCGTAAATCGCTGTATTTAAGTCCCAGTTTTCACTGTGCCCAATTCCGATACTATCGCAAAAATACTTAAAATCATTATTAACAGTCAGGGTTGCGCTGGTAAAAATCGCTGACTTAACTTGAAAGAGCAGATGCTCCCGGAGCTGTTCTCCAACTTGGATGGGAGCTGCCTGCAGAACACAGCCGTGCTGTCTCTGCTGCTTTTTCAGCCAGTAAACAAAGCCTCTATCTGCCGCTTCCATCAAGAACTCCAAATCAGCGATTACCGCTTCGATTCTTTTTAAATAAGGCGTAAGTTTATCACCCTCATCTGGTTCCAGCAGCGAAATCAAGTTTTCCAGCTGAGTTTTTAAAGTCACCAGCGAGGTGAAAAACCGATCGTAGCTCTCCAGCAGTGCTCCCTGTTCCAGACCGCTGTAAGGAATGAGAACTGTATCAGAATCATCTCTGTCTTGAAACAGTTCCTCTTCAAGAACAGCAAAATATTTGACAGCTGCTTCGTCAACCATCCTCAGCTGGGGAAGCAGCTGCCAGTCCAGAATCTCGAGAAGATCATCGCCTTCCTCGGAAGGATAGCGGGATAAATTTTGCCGCAATCCGGCCAGAAGTCCGCGGTTTTTGCCGTACGGACGGTATAAAAACCCCAACAGCCGCCGAATGCGGAGCAGTGACAGCTGTACCCCAAAATAATCGGTAGCGATATCTTCAATATGGTGGGCTTCATCAAGTACCAGATGATAGTACACGGGCAGGACTGCGTTTTCTTCCCAGCCCACTGCTTGGCGAACAGCAACATCTGCCAGCAGCAGGTGATGATTCACAATCACAATATCTGCAGTTTCAGCCTGGCGGCGGTTGATAAACACCGGACATTGATTGAAGTAACTGCATTTACCGCGGAGACATAAATCTGATTCGGCTTGAATCTGCTCCTTTATGTCCGCAGCTGTGCTTTCAAACAGCTTGGTAACCTCAGATACAGACTCCTGCTCAAGCAGCTTCTCCAACTCAGCTAGCTCTTGACTGTCTTTTTCATCCTCTAGCTGTTCCTGGAGATCCTTAATCCTCAGCCAGCAGGGATAGTTACTCCAGCCTTTAACAACGACAGCTTTAAATCTCGTTCCTAGTTTAAACAGGACCGGGATATCTTTTTCCAACAGCTGCTCCTGCAAATTAATCGTATTAGTGGAAATTACAACCTTCTCACCTTTAGATTTAGCAAAGCAGATGGAAGGATACAGATACGCTAGGGATTTGCCGGTACCGGTACCGGCCTCTATTAAACCGATGTGACCATCAGTAAGAATATTCATAACTTGATCAGCCATTTTCTGCTGCTGCTCGCGATATTCGTAGCCTTCTAGTTGAGAAAGGGGACCCGTAGGCAGAAAAAAATTGCGGTCGTAATTCAAAAAACTCACCTCCGCAAGCAGGGGTGAGTTAATTATTCTACATAAATCGGTTTATACCTTTTTGCGGCCGATTAGGTCCAAATAGTTGAGGAAAGGCGTTTTTTCAATCAAATCTGTAAGCGATCTCCGTTCAGCGTAGAAATGCACAATCACCAGGAAGAACAATACGGCAGCTTTTCCTGCAACCGAAAACTCCATTACAGTTAAGCCGATTACCGCTCCTAATACATTCGAGCCGACATCACCCATCATTACCTCCGCGTTGAGGTCCCAAGGAAGATATGCAGCAGCACTGACAGCTGTTAACAAAAGAAATGGATTTAAATGCCCTACTAAACCGAATACTAATACAGAAAAAAGGTAAAACTTGCCGGCTCTACCAGGCCGGACATCCAAGAGATTAGCGAGATTAGCACATAAAGCAATATTTAACGCATTAAGTGTTATATTTACCACCCCACCGGCGGCAACAACTGCAGTTAAAACCGCAATAACAAAGCCAAAACCGGCTTTTAAAGCTCCAGTAGTCAAATATCCATTCCTGAGAGCGCGGAAATGTCCCCTAAATCCCCGCGCTTCCCGGCTGCCCAGGGTATCATCAATTAAACCCAGCAAACCAAAACTGAGGATAGTTATGATTGCTATGCCTCCCTGACGAATGGATAACAGCCCAACGATCAAACCAATTATCAGGCTCGGCACGACAGTAAGGCTGAACACCAGCCCTAATCCCACCGGAACTTCTCGGTTTTGATAATTTAGAGCGCTTTGGCGGGGTCTAATCATTTCAATCAACACCGGCATTAAATAAAACGTGCTGACATAAACACCCACGTTCAACAAAATCAGCCACAGCACCTACTGATTCCTCCAGGCTTTGTATAATTCTCTGACTACAGCTGCGAGCTGCCTGCCCCGGTGGCAAAAACCTGCAAGATTACGGCCTGTAGCCCGGTGCGTCATAGGCAGATCGACTTCTACGACTCGATAACCCAACCGCAGTGCTCTAATTGTTAGAGCTGCTTCAACTCCGAATCCTGAGGCAAATCCACCGCAATCCTCCAAGACCTCCCGCCGTACTGCGCGCTGCCCTGACAGCGGACTGGCAAATTTATGACCAGTAAGGCACCAGATCCCATATCTTGCTATCAGCTTAGCAGTTCCAAAACCCATCTTCCCAGCTCCACCCGTTTGATTAACAGCAAAGTTAGCAATAGTCATATCTGCTGCTTTTTCCAGCACTGGAGCAAGTAGATCTTGCGCATAGATCGCACTAGACTTTAGATCCGCGTCCAGCAGCAGATAGATCTCAGAACGATATCTCTGCCAGCCAGCATTAAGCGCTCCCCCTTTTCCCCGGTTCCTATCCAGCTTAATTAACTCAACAGGATAATCTTTAACCACAGCGGTTGTACCATCGGTGGAGCCATCGTCAATTACTACAATTTGGTCTACCATATCCAGCTTAAGAACTGCTTGAAGTGTTTCCCCGATCCGATCCGCCTCATTGTACGCGGGAATTAGCGCTGTAACTTTCATTCTGCCAGCTCCATCTCAACCATTGGAATTAAACCAACAGCTTCACTGCTGTGACCGTAGACACCGGTTAAGCCAGCCTTGAGACCTCTAACTACCGCCAGCTCGCCCAAAAATGTATCGCCCATCTCAATCACCAGCGCCTTTTCTGCTATTCCAGCTAGATGCACCTTTGAGTTATACGGCTGCAGAACACTGATCTGCCAGCCTAATTGGTGAATCCATTCAATCCCTTGCCGAGCTGTTTCTGTCAAAGGAGCATTGGTCCAAATCACTGCGGCAGGCTGCTCCGGCTCTGCAGACATTATTTGCTCAAACAGCGACCTGACTTCATCCAGATGATTCGGCCAGGCATAACTGCCGCAAACATGAGCTCCAGCTTCTTCTAGTAGTCTCGTCAGCCGCTCGAGCGCTGGCTCATCCGCCTGATCGTAAAGCAAAACTATCTCGCGTCCCTGCAGCTGGTCACCAATCAGGGTGGAGCGGATCAAACCCCATCCTTCAGCGAAGAGCTGCTCTTTGATCTCTACCTGCTTTAAATTAGTCTGCATTTCTTTTGTTCGCAGCTCTAGATCCTTAAAACGCTGCTCTAGTTCATTGATAATGCTGTTCTGCTCCTGCACTAATAAATCATCTTGGAATAGGATGCTGCCCACTACAATTCCCAAAAACAAACTAAAGAATACTGCTACTAATGTTGCGATATGATACCGGAAGCCGATGTGCATTAAAATAATCCTCCTATAAACAGCCTCAACTCCAACCACAACAGCCTGAACAAATCCCGCCATGATGTCGCCAAAAGCACAGTTAGCAGAATAGGGACCAAGGCTGCGATCAACAGCGGAACGTGGAGCATACCGGATTTTCCCTGATAGAGCTGGCTGACACCTTTGGCATCGACCAAGATCGAACCGATCTTCATTCTTGTCAAAAAAGTAGAGGCCATACCTGGCCGTCCTTTTTCTAAAAAGTCTATCAAGTTCGAATGCAGTCCGACTGCGACAATCAACCGGGCTCCCAATTCATAGGCTAAAAGCAGTGCAATATCTTCGCTGGTACCAGGAGCAGGAAAAACCTTATACCCCACGCCCAGTTCGCTTAACCGCCGAGCTCCCGGACATCTGCCATCCTGGTAACCATGAACAAGAATTTCTGCTCCGCATTTTAACGTCTCGTCGCTGACACTGTCCATATCGCCAATGATCAAGTCTGGTACATGCCCGAACTCTAAAAGCGCATCCGCTCCCCCATCTACGCCAATTAAAACCGGACCCATTTCTTCGATATATGGTCCGATCGCCCGCAGATCATCGCGGTAATTGATACCCCGCACAACCACCACTACATGCTGATCCTTGATCACCGTCCTTACTTTGGGAATAGTAAGGTTGGTCAGCATCAGCTGTTTTTCTTTCTGCATATACTCAATTGTGTTGTCTACAAACTTAGACACTTCAGAATCGATATTTTTCCTTGCTTCTTCCATCAAGGTGCAGACTATTTCGGGGGTAACCAATCGACCGCGGGCTATCAAGCGGCTACCGCGATAAATCTTTTCGCCATCAACCTGGACCAGATCGCCATCATGAAGCTGTTTAAAAATCTCTTCTCCGATCCGATCAATCAGCGCTACCCCACGCTCAAGCAGCAGCTCAGGTCCTAAGTTGGGATAGCGACCGGTAATAGAATCGGCTGCGTTCAGCACTACTGCAACTCCTGAATCTGCGAGCTGCATGGCTCCCACCGCATCTAAATCGTTGTGATTGATAACTGCTATTTCCCGAGGTTTAAGCTCCTTAACTAGCTCTTTAGTTTTTTGACCGAGCCGAACTTTCCCCTTATACAGCAAGTGACTCCACTCCTACTAATAACTGGAAAGGACGAAGATTATCCTCTTCGTCCTTCTTAATATTAGCTATTAGCCTGTGGTTTAGTCATCATCCAGAAAACCGGATCTTTATAAGATCTGCCATTTTGGCGATAAATGCCGCGTTTGTCGGCTTGCCCTTAGCAGGATCGATCGCATAAGGAAAAAATTTTTGAAGATGCTCCAGATCACCTTTAGCCCAAGCGGTATCGATTGCATAGCGGATCGATCTCTCTACATGGCTGGCAGTAGTATGATTCCCCCGAGCGACGGCTGGATAAAGCCTTTTGGTTATCCCATTCAGCCAGGAATCATCCTGGCTGACCAACAAGATTGCATCAATGAGATAGCGGTGTCCCTTATAATTCGGCGGTATGCCGAGCTCGGCAAAACAGCTGACTAAAAACTGCTGAATCAATCGGCGTTCCCTAATATAGAAAAGATTAAACATATTTCCATAGTTATGGTGGATGTATTTAATCCGCTCGATCAAATCCGGCATGCGGAAAGGTTTGATCATATAATAGGCGACCCCTAATTTGAGCAGCTGCTCCACAAACTGGTCATCTTCAATCTCAGAAATAACCAATACCTGCGTTAAGGGCTGTTTCTTCATGATCTGACGAACAACCGCAGTACCCTGGTCAATAATATCCATGAAATCCATGACAACAATATCGGGCTGGTACTGACTCACCAGCTTTGAAAGATCATTAGGATTAGATGCTGTACCGATCACCGCGATTTCTAGCTCATGCTTAAGCTCACGGCTGATCAGCTCGAGGTATTTTGGATTTGCATCGCCGATCACAACTTTAATCAAAGCCGGCACCTCCACATCCATAACCACCTGCAGCTAAACTTCGCTAGCAAAATCATCTATTCCTGCATAAAAAAAGAACCCGACCCGAAAAACGGATAGGGTTCGCTGGCGAGCGTTGGAGTTTCACCGCCAATCCCTGACTCATAAATCATCCATTCAATAAAACCACCGTACCCCATGCGGGGATCATTCACAAAGACATGGGTAATTGCACCGACTAACTTGCCGTCCTGGACGATCGGACTGCCGCTCATACCCTGGATAATACCTCCCGTTTTTTGCAGCAGCTCCGGATCAACCACCCGTATCACCATCCCCTTATCATCCGGCTTCGATTGATGGTAAACTCTCGTGATCTCAATATCAAACTCTTGAATCTCATCTCGGTTCACTACGGTATAAATCTTTGCTGGGCCGACCTTGACTTCATGATTCAGGGCAATAGGAATTGGATTATTAAAGTATGGGTTCTCAAGTTGTTCTGATAATCTGCCAAAAATACCAAACTTGGAATTCTTGTCGATTGAACCCATAACTGCCTGATCAATAAAAACACCGAGTTTTTCTCCAGGCAAACCTTTAAATCCCTGCTTGATGCTTTCAATGCTGGCCGACACAATACTGCCATCTGTAATCTCCAGGCTGCGGCCTAAACTGTCAGTGATAGTGTGCCCCAGGGCGCCGTATTTACCGGTGTTTTTGTCAAAAAATGTGAGTGTTCCCACTCCGCTGGCCGGGTCTTCCAAAAAAACTCCCAGCAGGTAAACTTGGCGCGGATTTCCACTAATGTCTTCCTGCATTGACAGAACTGGAGTAATCACTGTCTCCAGTTGAACATCATGGCGCTGAACCACCAACGGGAGCTGTGAATCCTGAGGTGCCAGCTCATTAACAATCTGCCCCACCTGCTCTGGACTGGTAACTTTCCGGCCGCCGATGGAGATAATTAAATCGCCCGGTTCTAATCCTGCTTCTGCGGCGGGATAATACTCCCTGCCATCCAAACCTCGAACCGGAACGATTCTGCTGATTACTAAACCGATTGGCTTAACCAAAACACCGATGGAGTGGCCTCCGGGAAATACCTCCACTTCTGGAACGACATCTACCACCATTTCGCGAATCGGGATAAACCCGAAGAGCCTCACCTGAAAGTACTGCTTGCCCACCTGATCGGCTCTGAGAAAAAACTCTCCTTTGGGACCGGTCACATCCAATCCATCACCATCAATGAAGCGGAACGGCAGGTGAGCAGTTAGAGAAAACTCCGTTCCCTGGAACAGCCTGATCTCACCAGGAATCCCCGCCCAAGATGCTAACACAGGTGATACCAATAATCCAAGCATTACCAGTCCAGGCAGCAGCAGTAAATAGTACGATTTCTTCACACCCGAATACTCCCCTCACAGCATAGTCTGAGAGTATCGTACCCGGGTTTGTCAAGTTATATATTAGGAACTAGCTGGTATTAGCCTGTTTTAACAGCTCTTCCGCGTGAGCTTTTGTGGCAGACTGATCAGCCTGACCTCCCAGCATCCTCACCAGCTCGCTGACTCTGCCATCCCGATCAAGCAGAGTAACTTTAACCTTAGTTCTGCCATAATGCTCTTGTTTTTCCACATAATAATGGTGTTGGGCAAAGCTGGCCACTATCGGCAGATGGGTAACCGCAAAGACTTGAAACTGCCCACTAAGACTGCGGAGCTTTTCGGCAACTTTAAGCGCAGTTCGTCCACCGATTCCAGTATCAACTTCATCGAACACCAAAGCCGGAATCTGCTCTACCTGAACCAGACTGTTCTTGAGAGCCAGCATAATCCGGGACATTTCGCCCCCCGAGGCGATTTTGGCCAATGGCTTGATCTCTTCCCCAAGATTGGGTGACAATTTGAATTCAACTGAGTCAACTCCGGTCTCATTCAAATCTGCGGGCGTAATATCTACAACAAATTTAGTCCGTTCCATGTTCAGATCAGCTAGATGCGCTTCGATCTGTTTCTCCATTTTCTCAGCGCACTGGCGTCTCTTCTCGGTAAGCTGTCTAGCAAGATCTGTCAACGTGCTGTAAAGCTCATCTTCTTCCTGTTTTAACTTCTCAATTGTGATCTCGCTGGATAGAAGCGTTTCCAGCTCCTGCCTGATTTCTTCTCCATAGTCTAAGATGGCCTGCTCGTTTTCACCATATTTGCGTTTCAGTGTTCTAATTAAGCTCAAGCGAGTCTCGATCTGCTCCAACGCCTGGGGATCGCGCTCGAATCCCTCGATATACTGCCGCAGATCCCGGGAAGCTTCTTCCAGCTGCACTAATGCTTGGTTGAACAGCTCAGTAATAGGTGTAATCTCCTGATCATACCGAGTTAGAGACGTTAAATCGCTGATAGTCTGGGCTAAAAGATCGTAAAGAGGAGGCTGATCAGGCAGCTGCTCCTGCAGCCTGGCATAAACACTCTCAGCGGTTGTTGTGATTCTTTCGATGTTGGCCAGCCGCTGCTGCTGTTTCTCTAATTCGTCTTCTTCCCCAACCCTGAGATTCGCTTGTGTGATTTCTTCAAGCTGAAACTGCAATAAATCAATGCGGGCCAACCTGTCCCGTTCTTGAGTCTGGAGCCTAATTCGTTCCCGTTTTACCTGCTCATATCTGCTGTAGAGCTCACGCACAGTACTCTTGAGGTGTCTGTGTTCATCATCGCCAAAATCATCGAGAATCTCTAGATGGCGCGATACATCCAGCAAACTTTGGTGATCATGCTGTCCTAAAATATCGACTAATAATCTGCCCAACTGCGCTAATTGATTCACAGTTACCAGCGTTCCGTTCAGCCGGCAGCGGTTGCGGCCGCTGCGGTGAATCTCCCTACTGATAATTAACTCGGTATTATCCGATTCGATTCCCCACTCATTTAGCAGTGTAAACGCAGTTTCGGGCGCTTCAAATACTCCCTCGATTACAGCCTTTTCGCACCCGGTGCGGATCATCTCTATAGATGCCCGTGCACCGAGCAGCAAGCTGAGGGCGTCAATAATGATCGACTTTCCTGCGCCTGTTTCTCCTGTCAGCACGCTGAATCCTGAGTAAAACGATAATTGCAAGCTATCAATTAAGGCAAAGTCACTGATCTGCAGTTCTCTTAACACATTAAGTCACCTCAGTGTCCATAAAGCAAATCTTCCAGCTGTTTATAGAGTTTTCCGGCAACACCTTTTGGCCGCTTTAAGTGTACCTCGGCATCATCGCGCACCACCAACAGAATGACATCATCACCTGCAAGCGTAGCAACTACCCCATCCCATTCCAGCTCATCGAGCACTGCAGCTACCGCGTTTGCTCCACCGGGATAGGTCTTCACAACCAGAATGTTACCGCTGAAGTCAATCCCTCGGACATAATCCTCAAATACCCGGCGCGCCCGGCGGTTTAAATCGCCTTTCACCGTTCCCTGAGGCAGCGCATATTTATAACCGCCTTTTCCATCCGGTACCTTGGCCAGTCTCAGCTCCTTGATATCCCGGGAAACGGTGGCTTGGGTAACGACAAAACCGGCATCGTGCAGGTAACCCATCAATTCTTCCTGAGTTTCGATGTCTTTGGTTTTGATGAGCTGAAGAAGATATTCTTGTCGTCTACCTTTCACTGGTCTCGTATTCCTTTCTTGTTGTGATGGTTTTCAGCCGGCTGTTAAGAATTGTGAAAAAATTGCGCCCGTGCAGTTTCACGAATTTAGCTTTCATATCCGCTTTAACTACCTCAATCACATCACGGCTCTGGAGTGGAAATCCAATTTGGCCATCGATGGTAAGCATCATATCCTTATGGCTTGCCTCTACAAATACTTTGACAACGGAATCATCACTAACTACCACTGAGCGGGCAGCTAATGTATGAGGGCAAATGGGAGTAATAATCAGGCATTCTAACTGCGGCTCTACAATGGGTCCTCCTGCTGACAGTGAATACGCAGTAGACCCGGTCGGAGTAGCAATAATAAGTCCATCAGCCTGATAATCCACTACCGGCTGTTCATCTACAAAAGTCTGGAGCTGAATAATGCGGGCGAAAGTACCTCGAGCAATGACGGCATCATTGAGTGCATGATAAGCGGCTACCACTTGGTGATTGCGGATAACCCGGCTCGAGATCAGCATTCTTTCCTCAATCTTATACTCCTTGTTGATCAAAGCTGCCAGAGCCACTTCTAAATGGTCTGTTTCCAGCTCAGTCAAAAACCCTAAATGTCCCACGTTCACACCTAGTAAAGGTAGGTCATGCTGAGCGGCATCACGAGCTGCCCGCAGCAGTGTTCCATCGCCTCCTAGAACCAACAGCACATCCAGATCCCCTAAACCCGCATCCGGTGGGGATAAATCTACACGACCAATGATCTTGGCAGCCTTAGGTTCAATCCATGGAGTAATGTCTCTAGCTTCAAGACAGGCAATCACATTTTGAGCCAACCTCAAAGCTAATTTCTTACCAGTATGGGGCATAATGCCAATTTTAACCAGCCTCTCCACCTCCAACAGAACTATAAGTTCGGATCACTCTGCACCGTTGCTAAAGTTTTCAGCACCAGATCTGAGCTGTCAATAATTGGACTGCATTTAGAAAAATACGCCAAATATTCGATATTCCCTTCAGGACCGCGAATCGGCGAATAATCTAGATTTACAAGTCCTGCTCCGGCTTCCTGAAGTTCTCTTGTGAGATTGAGCAGAAGTTCTTGATGGATATTGAAATCACGCACTACCCCTTTTCTGCCTACCAGTTCACGACCTACTTCAAACTGCGGCTTGATGAGGGCAATGATTTCCCCATCCTCTTTCAGCAGATCTAAAAGATTGGTGAAAAACTTAGTAAGTGAGATAAAAGCGACATCGATTACGGCCAAATCTAGATCTTCTCCAATATCCTCCGGCTTAACGTAGCGAATATTTGTGCGCTCCATCACAATTACGCGGGGATCGTTTCTCAGCTTCCAGTCCAGCTGGCCGTAACCCACATCAACAGCAAAAACTTTGGCTGCTCCATTCTGCAGCAGACAATCGGTAAATCCCCCGGTGGATGCGCCGACATCAATCGCGGTTAAACCCGAAACATCAACATTAAATACTTCGAGAGCCTTGGCCAGTTTCAGACCTCCTCTGCTGACAAAAGGATGCATAGCTCCCTTAACCTCTATCTCTGCATCAATATCAACAGCAGTTCCCGGTTTGGTGATGCGGTTCTGATCAACAAATACCAATCCAGCCATGATCGAGCGGCGAGCCTGCTCTCGTGATGCAAACAAACCTTTTTCTACCAACAGCAAATCTATGCGTTTCTTCTGTTTGGCCATAGCTAAATCTTCCTTTAATCCTTTCGGTATTGGAGCTCAGCAGCCATTACTTGGCTGATTCTATCAGCAATTCTTTCCGGAGTAAGCCCAAACATGCTGTGCAGTTGATCAATTCGACCTTGAGGGACAAATTGGTCCGGATAACCCAGCGTGATTACCTGTTTGCGCATATCCTCAGCAGCTAATCTGGCTGCATGGCTGCCAAATCCCCCGGTTACAACATTATCTTCAAGGGTAAATATTACAGATGTATCCTGAACAAGCCGCTCTAAATCCTGCTTAGTAAAGGGCTTAATAGTGCGAACATTGATTACGCGGCAGCTGATTGCTGGCGCCAGCAGCTCAGCTGCTTGAACTGCGGCTTCCACCATACCTCCAACTGCCAGCAGGGAGCAGTCGCTTCCCTCATACACAACATCGCTGGGTATGGACTGAGCAGGATCAAATACCACAGAGCCTACTGCAGTCGTTTGAGCGCGGGGATAGCGAATTGCTGTCGGTTGCTCCTGGGACAATGCCCACTTAAGCATTCCTTTCAGCTCAGCACCATCTTTAGGCGCTAAGATGACTAGATTAGGAATGTGGCTTAAATAACTGAGATCGAATACGCCGTGGTGAGTCGGTCCATCTTCCCCGACTACACCTGCTCGATCAACTGCGATTACCACCGGCAGATTCTGCAGACAGATATCATGGAGAATTTGATCATAACCTCGCTGCAAAAAAGTAGAATAAACCGCTGCCACAGGTCGCAGACCCTGCGCGGCTAAACCCGCAGCAAAAGTTAAAGCGTGCTGCTCCGCAATTCCCACATCAAAAAATCGCTCCGGAAATCGCTCAGCAAAAGGTGTTAATCCGGTACCGTCCTGCATCGCAGCCGTTATGGCTGTAATCCTCTCATCCCGCTCAGCAAACTCCACTAAACTTCTGCCGAAAACATCACTGAAGCTGATGGTTTTGCCTTGGTTGTTGCTGTAGCTCGGTCCTAATCCATGGTATTTCTCTGGATTTTCTTCCGCTGGTGTAAAACCCCGGCCTTTTTGAGTAATTACATGGATCAACACCGGTCCACCTCTTTTGATGCCATCCCTGAGTGCCCGCTGCATCTGGCGGATATTATGTCCGTCAAATGGCCCAAAATAGCTGAAACCCATTTGTTCAAAAAGCTGACCCGGCAATAAGCTTTTAACTGCATCTTTAAACGAAGAACCCAGTCTGCTGACCGATCCTCCGATAGCGGGAATCCGCTTAATAAAGTTCTCTAATTCGGTTCGCGCTCGCGACAGAGTCGGATCCAGCCGCAGGCTGTTGAGGTAATTGCTCAATGCTCCCACATTTTTGGCTATCGACATGGCATTGTCATTGAGAATTACAACCAAGTCGGTATCCAGCTGGCCAGCATGATTTAAGGCTTCAAAAGCAAGACCGCCGGTTAAAGCTCCATCACCGATGACCGCAACTACGTTGAAATCTTCTTTCTGCAGATCGCGGGCAACAGCAATTCCAAGGGCTGCTGAGATAGATGTAGAACTGTGGCCGACCCGAAAAACGTCATGGGGACTCTCATCAGGAGATGGGAATCCGGAAATTCCACCTAACTGCCGCAGCGTATCAAAATCCTGATATCTATCAGTCAAAAGTTTATGGGGATAACACTGGTGACCAACATCCCAGATGATCTTATCCTGAGGGCTTTTCAAAACAGAATGAAGGGCGATGGTCAGTTCAACCACACCTAAATTGGCCCCAAGATGACCACCCGTTTGGGTTACGGTCGCGATAATCTTAGTGCGGATTTCCTGGGCGAGTGCTGTTAAGCCCTGGTAATCTAATTTATGTAAATCTTGTGGAGATTTAATTGATTCCAGCAAGTAAGATAGGCCCCTTTCTGGATATTGTTTCCGTTTTAGCTTTGTCTGTTTGAGTCAGTTTTAGTCTAACTAAAGCCTGTCCTCCTGCAGGTGATCTAATTTAAAATAAAAAAAAGCAGCACAAAGCTGGCCCGGAGCAGCATTGATGGAAAGGGCTGTACTGCCCAACCAGTAGATCGCCCTTCCACCTTAACCTCCGCTTAGGCGTCTCTATTATAACATATCGATGCGAGATCTTCAATCAAGCTACGAATCACGCTTGAGGACATACTCAGCAAGCTCTGCCAAGTAGTGTTCCTTGCCTGGAAGTTTCGCTGCATAGCGCTTACACTTGTCAACGCTCTGCTCGGCCAGCAACTTAGCTTCTTCCAATCCCAGCAGAGATACTGAGGTTGATTTCCCCTTACGCAGATCAGCGCCGGTAGCTTTACCTAATTTGGCAATATCCCCGGATACATCCAAAATGTCATCGGTGATCTGAAATGCTAAACCAAAATTCTCTCCGTATAACGAAAGCTCTGCAAGAACATCTTCATCTGCTCCACCAATAATTGCGCCGCCTCGAAGCGCTGCTGAGAAAAGCTTGCCTGTCTTGTGGCGGTGGATATACTCTAGGGTCAATAGATCAATCTCTTGGCCTTCCGATTCCAAGTCAACAACCTGTCCACCGATTAAGCCCTGGGACCCGCAGGCGGTACTCACTTCATTAATAATCCTTAGAGCCGCTTTACTGTCCACACCTGCCATGGATGATAGAACCTCATAAGCATAGGTAAGCAGAGCATCTCCCGCCAAGATTGCAATTCCTTCACCAAAAACCTTATGGTTGGCTAATTTGCCTCTGCGGTAATCATCATCATCCATAGCCGGCAGGTCATCATGAATCAAGGTGTACGCATGAATCATTTCAATCGCACAGGCAAAATCTAGGGCGGCTTCCCGGTTTCCCCCGACTGCTGCGCATGCTTCCATGGCCAGCATAGCCCTCAGGCGTTTACCTCCACCTAAACAGGAGTAGCGCATCGCTCGATGAATTGCATCCGGTTTTACAACCGCATCTGGCAGAAGTTCATTGAGCCTATCTTCAACCATTTGCGCATTTGCTTTTAAATACTCCTTCATATCCACAGCCTATTCACTCTCCTTCTGTTCGAATGGTTCAGTTACTGTTTCTCCACTTTTCTCCAACAAAATCTCGATTTTTGCTTCATACTGATCCAGTTTGCTGCGGCAGACCCGTGCCAGTTTAACGCCATCCTCAAAAAGTTTCAGGGAGTCATCTAAACTAGCAGTACCCTCCTCCAACTGGCGTACAATTTCTTCTAAAGCTTTAAGGGCATCCTCAAAGCTGATCGCTTTTTCATCCATCATGAGATTCTCCTTTCTCCACCAGACACCTAATCTGTCCTGTTCTGAGCTTTACCATTACCTGCTCACCAACTGCAACCTGCCTAGGATCGGTAACTAAGCTCTGGTCAAGCTTTTGACATACTGCGTAGCCTCTACCCAATACCGCAAGGGGACTGAGGCTGTCAAGCTTGTCCGCAAGATTAACAAAGTTCTGCTTAGTCATGCTTAAGCGGTGGCTGATCAAAGTACTGATCTTGGCGGACAACTCATCAAGTTTCTGGTGCTCCCGGTTTATTCGCTCCTCTGGCTGTAAAAACACCCTTCTGTGGGTGAGGTACTCGACAGCCTGGCGTTTTTCATTGATGAGCTTTTTTAGTCCGGAGCTGAGCCGTGATGTCAACTGCTCGACAGCGTCCACCAGCTGCTCGTAATCAGGAACTGCGATTTCTGCTGCCGCAGATGGTGTTGGTGCGCGCAGATCAGCGGCAAAATCCGCGATTGTAAAATCGGTTTCATGACCCACTCCGCTGATAACCGGAATAGGGCAAGCAGCGATTGCTCTTGCTACGCTCTCATCATTAAAACTCCACAATTCTTCGATCGAACCGCCGCCGCGGGTTAAAATGATGATGTCTAAATTCTGAGCGGCAGCTATTTCTAAGGCTGCTGTGATGCTTCTAGGTCCCTCATCACCTTGAACTATAGCCGGAATAATCAGAATATCCATCGAAGGATAGCGCCTGCGGATCACGCTTATACAGTCGCGCACAGCGGCTCCGGTAGGAGATGTAATTATTCCGATTCGACGCGGTAAGTATGGCAGAGGCTTCTTCCGCTCCTGAGCAAATAACCCTTCCTCCGCCAGCCTCTTTTTCAGTTCTTCAAATTTAATATGCAGCGCCCCTACTCCCTGAGGCAGCATCTGCTCAAGATAAATCTGGTACTCTCCATTCGGCTCATAGACTCCGATTGAGCCTACTACAATGACAGTATCGCCATCTTTTGGTTTAAAATTCAACCCAGCATTACGGCTGCGGAACATCACAGCTTTGATCCGGCTGCGCTCATCCTTCAGCGTAAAGTACATGTGCCCGGATGTGTGATGCTTAAAATTGGATATTTCACCCTCCACCGCAAGATAACTGAACATGGGCTGCTCTAACTGCTGTTTTATCATTTTCGTCAAATCACTGACGCTGATAACCTGCGGTTGAATCATGGTATCCCTCCCTCAGTTATGTTCTCTTCACCCGATTTGAATACCTTCCCCGATTTTATTTATCAAATAAAAAACCGGGAATATCCCGGCGGATCATTCAGATTGTTTTTCTTTCTTAAAATACCGGGCTGCAGTAAAATCCAGTAGTGCTCCTAGAATAATTCCAATCAAAACCCACACTGCATAACCCGGGGGCACCCAATGCCCTACAACCAAACCAACAATCGCCCCAATCACGATCTTTACCCACACAGAGAACCCCTCCTCTGGTGAATAATATGCCGCTGTCTTAAAAAACATGCTGGATAAATGAATCGCCTGCAGAGGAAAGGCCAGCAAAAACAGCAGCGCCCACGGCGTTATCAACGCTTAACCTTGGCTCTGCAAAAAACAGTTCCAGCTGAGGCAGCCGCTTGACCAGCTCTTTTCTGATGATTAGATTTGAACATACCCCACCAACCATTAAAACCTTGGTCAGCTGCGTCTGCTGCTGAGCCCAGTCAATTAGTTTCGTTACTGTACGGGCAATGTTTAGGAGCACCGCTTTGGCGATATCCGCATGCTGTTCTGTTTGTAACATGCGCACTGCCGCTGCCTCAGCCCCAGAAAAACTAATCTGTCCATCGCGATGATACGATGGGATCACCAAATCTTTGGTACTGTTTAAAGCCAGCCGCTCTAAATCTCGACCGGCGGGAAACGGCAGGCCCATAGCTGTTCCAATCCGATCCACCAGCTGCCCAGCATTAAGATCGCTTGACCCACCCAATATTTCAAGGTCTAAGCAGTAACCGGATTTTACCGATGCACTAACTATTTCTGATGTACCACCAGATAAGTGAACTGCCAAAAACTGCTCTGCCTGCGGACCTCCTGCGCTGTAGAGGCCAGCCCAAATATGATTCTCTTGATGCGATAGCCCGAAACAGGGGATCTGAAGCAATGCGGTTAAGCTCTCTGCTAGGCCACTGCCTGCCAAAAACACAGGCATATACGAATCGTCAACAGGGCGTGGGCTGGTGCTGACCGCAGCCGCACGCAGAAACTCCCCTAAATCGGGTATCTTTTCTGATGTTTCTTTCATGAGCAAGGGTAGGTTCTTGACATGCCAAAAAAGAGCCTCCGATTGCCGAAGACCCCTTTCGCCGGTTTTAACCGGCAGCAGCTGTTTGATATTAGCCACCAGTTCTGCCTGCTCATTAACTACTGCAAGCGAGGTTGTGTAATTACTGGTGTCGATTCCTAAATAGTAAGCTTTACTCATCTGAACTCCCAGCTAAATAATCTACCACGGTACCTAAAATGCCGTTAATGAATTTAGCAGCCTGCATATCGCTGAAAATTTTAGCTAGTTCAACTGCCTCATTAATGCTGACCTTAGTAGGTACATCCGGTAAGTATTTTAATTCATAAATTGCTAACCGCAGAATATTCCGGTCAACACACGACATTCTGTCAAGCGTCCAATCCTTAGCAAAACGAGAGATGAGCTGGTCAAGTTCGGACAGATGGTCCCTAACCCCCCTGACCAGCTTATCAGCAAATTCTCGGCTTGCAGACGATAGTGGTGTTTCTACTGCTGAATTTGCCAGTGCATCGCTTGGAGAACTCTGAGTGATATCAATCTGATACAATAGCTGCAGCGCTGTTTTGCGCGCAAGACGTCTGCTCAAGCCACCCCACCTCCGATTCTTTCAACTACTGGACGCGGATCTGCTGCTGAGGAAGCACCCCTTTTACATTCACATTTATTACCGCCGCTTCTGTTCCGATTGTCTGCTGCAGGTAATCGCTTACGCTGGCCTGCACCAGCTCAGTCAGATGAGGAATTGAATGATCGGGCAGTAGCCGCAGTTCAAGATCAAGACTCAGCGGTTCAACCTCGGTAACAGTGATCGCAGCATCCTTTATTCCCTCAACCGTTTTGACAGCCTCACTGACAAGCTCAGAAATTGTCTGCACACTGATCCGAACGCTGCCTAGATGAGTCTGGCGAGCGAGAGCCCGTTCATCGCGTTTCAAGTCGTTAACCAGCATTAAAGCGATATACACTACCAGCAGCAGTAAAATGACAACCAGCAAAAGCCCGTCAAGCTTCCCGTTCTGCACTGTAACCAGCCAGTTTAACAGCGCACTGCTGCCGAAGACAGTCATGGCAACCAGCACACCACCTACCAGCAGTACGATTGCAACGACAGCTAGGATTAGCCGATCCAGCACTGTCATTTACTTCACCCGCGGCTGCGGCGGTGGATCCTCAACAGGCTCTTCCGGCGCAGGTTGTGGGAAATGCACTCCCAGCACATGAATATTTACTTCAACAACATCCAAGCCAGTCATCCCTTCGATAGCCTGCTTCACATTATTTTGAATGTTTCTGGCTACTTCCGGAATAGGAGTTCCATAATCAACAATAATAAATAGATCTACAGCAGCCTCGTGCTCGCCGACCTCAACCTTCACACCTTTGGACAGATTCTTTCTACCCAGCATTTCAGCAATGCCGCCAGCAATTCCGCCGCTCATACCAGCTACCCCTTCAACCTCGGTAGCTGCTAATCCGGCAATGATACCAACCACTTCATTAGCAATTTTCAATTCACCTAAATTGGTCCGCTGCTCATCTGTCATGATAATCGGCACCTCCTTACAGTGTTATTATAACAAACCACCTAATATTTGACAATTTTATTATTGGCCCTCTGCCATCAACTGCTCAATAAAATCTACAGTATACTGGCCGGCTAGAAAGCGGGGATCCTTAAGAATGCGCTGATGGAAGCTGACATTATGTTTGATTCCTTCAATTATGATCTCCGCAAGGGCACTCTCCATTCTATGAATTGCCTCCTCACGATCGCTGCCCCATGTAATTAGTTTACCAAACATGGAATCATAATATGGAGAGATTTCATAACCTTGGTAAACATGGCTGTCCCAGCGAATACCATGACCTCCGGGAACATGCAGTTTAGTAATTACACCGGGAGACGGACGAAATCCGTATTCAGGATCCTCGGCGTTGATGCGGCACTCAAGGGCATGAGCTGTCGGAGTAATATCAAGCTGGTTATAATCAAGCTCCGCTCCGGCTGCTATCTGAATTTGAGCCTTCACCAAGTCTATGCCGTAAACCATTTCGGTAATCGGATGTTCGACCTGAATTCTGGTATTCATTTCCATAAAATAAAAACTGCCGTCTTCATCCAAAAGAAATTCGATCGTGCCGGCGTTGAGATAATTCACTGCTTTAGCGCCTTTGACAGCAGCTTCTCCCATTCGGGCTCGCAGACGGTCATCGACAACCGGAGAAGGGGCCTCTTCCAAAATTTTCTGGTGGCGGCGCTGCAGCGAACATTCCCGCTCGCCAAAGTGCACAACATTGCCATACCGATCGCCTAAGATTTGAATTTCCACATGCCGGGGATTCTTAATAAAGCGCTCAAGATAAACCTGATCATTGCCAAAGGCTGCTCCGGCTTCTGCTCGGGCCAATCGGTATCCTATAATCAGTTCGTCTTCATTGTGGGCAACGCGCATACCTCTGCCTCCACCACCGGCTGAGGCTTTAATTATCACCGGATAACCGATTTGTTCAGCTACAGCTTCAAGCTCCCCCTCATTGGGTACCGGCCCGTCACTGCCAGGAACTACCGGTACACCAGCCGCTTTCATCAGAGCCTTAGCCCGTGATTTGTCTCCCATCCGCTCGATTTGGTCAGCACTGGGTCCGATTAAAGTCAGACCATAATCTTCACAAATCTCGACAAAGTCTGCTCGCTCACTCAAGTACCCATACCCGGGATGAACTGCATCGGCTTGACACTGCACCGCCGCGGATATTATATTCGGAATGTCGAGATAACTGGATTGAGAAGCCGCAGGACCAACGCATAAAGCTTCATCTGCCAACTTAACGTGAAGTGAATCCCGATCAGCTTCTGAATAAATTGCAGCTGTCCGGATTCCAAGTTCACGGCAGGCACGAATCACCCGCACCGCAATTTCACCACGGTTTGCAATCAGAATCTTCTTAAACACATCTACCACTCTCTATTCTGCTGTTTCCATCAAGAATAAGGGTTGCCCATATTCCACAGGTTGTCCATTTTCAGCTAAGATCTTTACAATTTTGCCATTATACTCAGATTCTAACTCATTCATCAGCTTCATGGCTTCAATAATACATAATGTCTGCCCTTTTTCTACCATGGAACCTTCCGTAACAAAAGGATCACTGTCAGGAGTAGGTGCTCGATAAAAAGTACCCACCATTGGCGAGCAGATTTCCCGTGTATTAGGACCCAACTGCTCCTGGTAAACCTCAGCTGTCGGCACTTTTTCTTCCACAACCGGAACCACCGGTTCCACTGCTGCTTTCGCTGCAGGTTGCGGCGCCGAAGCTGCTTTAGCTAGGTATAGTCTCAGCTCTTCACTTTCTAATTTCATCTCACTGATGTTGCTTTCGCTGAATAAGATCATCAGTTCTTTCAGATCGATGTTCATTGATAACCTCCTATGACAGGAAATTATTACTAAATTCGACGTTTGAATGTAATGTCCTGTTCCATGGTCTACTTTTCCACTACCAGCAAATTTTCATGCTAAAAAACCAAGGTCAATCCTTGGTTAGGAACAACCTTGGTTTTTCGCTAGCTGTTTGTCAGCTCGTCAATAATTGTAATCCTGTCCAAACGGATGTTAGTGATCCTCCGCACCATCTCCCCTATCGCTTCCGCTTCATAGCTCGACAGAGTTACGGGAACAACAATAGTGGCTGAATCATTTTCGATAAGAACAACCGCATCCAGATAACCATTCATTTTAAGAAGGTTCTCTAACTCTGTCTCTCGCGCGATATTATCCAATAAACCTACCAGTTCCAGCTGTAGTTTATTGCGGTTATCAGGGTCTAGCTCCGCGGTTTCCAGCATGCGTTCCAGCAGATCCAGCCTCTGGCTTCTCACTTTTTCCCGCTCTATTCGGTATTCCACAAATTTAGTTGGCACAGATGTTACTGAAATAAACATTCCGTCGTCTAGCTCGCTTACGGTGCGAAGCTGCGAGGAGAAAACATCAACTGCCGGCTCCGCATCTTGCTCAACCTCAGCTGCATCTTCGTTATCTGAAGCGTAATAGTCTCCGGCAGCTTGACGCAGCTCGTCACTGCCATAGAAACCAACCCAAAAAGTTACCCCGATCAGCACTAAAACAATCATCAGCAGAACAACTCTTTTGGCATGAATCACGTAATACACACGGCGCCCACCTTTCGCTATTTTACTTTTGCCTGCACTTCTATCTTGTACATCGGCAGCTGCAGCACGGTTTGAACCGCTTGGAAAATCCGGTATCTGATCTGGGGATCGGCAGCTCCTTCGGCTGCAACCAAGACACCCCTCAGCTCAGGTTCATACTCTTCAAGAACAAGCGGAATCTCTTTGTTTCCACCATCTGCTCTGAGTGTAACCGGAGACTTAGTCAGGCGTCGTTCCCCCTCTCTCATGTCTTCCGTGATTGACTCAGCAATCACAATTTTGGCGCTGCGCTCCAATGTTACAAAAACCTCAACATCTCCGACTCCACTGATCTGGGATAAGATCTTGATTAGCTTTTCCTCAATCTGCTCCTCATAGTTACTGCTGCTCCCGCTGTGATTTGCAGCAGACTCAGCGGGAGAGCGGATCTGGGTGCTGCGGTTTGTTTCCTGCTTGGGAGCTTGAATCAGCATCAATCCGATCCCGATAACAACCAAAAATCCCAGCCAGTTAATGATTTTACGCTGCGCTGCCGATAGTTTCGCGAACAAGCCAACTTCCCCCTAACCTAACCAATTTCAACATTAATATTGGACTCGGCTGTCTGCAGATACCGAGAAACCAGATCTATGACCAGTTCTGTCAATTCTTGAAGATCACTGTCCAGATTGCCAGATTCCGCCGGTATAATCCTAACATCTACAGAAGAAATTAAGCCTTCTTGATTGATATTGATCTGAATCCGGGCATCTTGAATGGCTGTACTGCTGAGCAGCAGAGCTTCCAGCTGGTAAGCAGTGTTTTCTGATACATACTGCATAACAGGGCGCATGCCGGCGCTGTAGATTTGACTTCCAGCTCCTGCCCAATCCACATTTGCAGGACTGCTGATTAACCCCAGCGACAGCGTATCGAGCTCCCATCCTGAATAAACTAATGCCAGCAGCGGTTCCAGCAGCACCAGCATAATCACCAGACCCATCACCAACTTAGCTAACTTTTTGCTGTCGTTGGCCGGTAAGAACAAATCGAAAACAGCTATCACTAAAATCAAACCCGCAGCCATCCGCAGCCAATCATATATACCCCGCATCGTTTCACCTCATTACTGCAGCCAAATTGCCGATTCCCACTAAAATCGTGATAGTTAGAAAAAACATTAAGGCTGCTGTTGCCAAGGACACCATTACCAGTGTGAGCGAACCAGCCATGCTGCCTACTGCTTCAGAAATACGCTTATCGCTGATTGGTTCTATCAGAACAGCTGTGATGCGGTAGATAAGTACAATTGCCCAGATTTTAATGATCGGTAGGGCTACTAAGAAAAAAATAATCAGCATACCGAACATCCCGACAGTATTCTTGATTAACAATGATCCGCCAACCACAACCTCAACCGCGTTCGCAAACATGGAACCAATCACGGGAACCACATTGCTTGTCAAAAATTTGGCTGCCCGCAGGGCGACTCCATCTGCTACTGGCGCAATTGCCCCCCGCACTGCCAGTACACCTAAAAAAATTGTAAACGCGAATGAAAGGAGCATGGTTGCCGCATGTTTTATCAGTCCACTCAAGCGGGTTAAAGGAAAATCCGGAGAAAGGTGGGCTAACAGCCCGACTACTGCACCAACATTCAGCAGTGGAAACAAGATCGTCCTTATCAAGAAAGCCACTCCACTGACTACCGCAATCAGGACCGGGTGAAACATGGCAGCTGATGTTATTCCACCTACAGAAGCGACTAATGTAGCAAGCATCGGCAGGAGCGCATACATAAACGAGACCATGTCATCGAGACTTTGGTACGCTAAGGTTAAGGCAGACCGAAAGCTCTGAAGTCCCACATACATAATCACCAAAAAGCAGACCAGCAGCCCAATATTAATGATTCCTTTGTCTTCAACGGAGAGCTGAAGTTGGTTCAAAACCGCTGCCAGCAGAGCTGTTACCAAAAGCTGGCGCATTAGCTGGGAACTAAAAACTACTTCCTTAAATAAAACCTTGACTAATGTGTTAAACACATCAATAAGATTGATATCTTTTAACCCATTAGTAAAGACCGTCTTTAGGTTTACAGCCGGAATGAATTCTTGAAAATCCGGCTCAATGCGATCCACATATCCGATCAGTTCCTCTAAATTGAGTGCCCGCAGCTGTTCTTCAACAGATTCAGCTAAAATATCCAGATCAGCAGCCAAAGCCGCAGCTGCACCGGAAAACAATGCCAAACAGCAGATTACAAACAACACCTTAACTTTAGAGTTTTTGTGCACTCTAATAACCACCTATTACCCCAATATTCCCAATACAGCAATCAAAATAGCTTCAATAAGGGGCAGCGCAATGATTAAAATGATAATCTTCCCAGCCAATTCCACAACCACTGCCATAGCATTTTCATCCGCATCTCGGCAGATTTCCGTGCCAAATGCTGTGATATAAACTATCGCTGTCGTCTTAAGAATCGGTGCCAGATACTGAGAACTCACTCCTGCTTGATTCGAGAGGCTGTTTAAAAACCCCACCACCTGGGTCAATTCAGGAATCAACAGTAATACCACAATTACAGTAAAGGTTATTGATGTTAAAACAGCCCATGGCGGATTCATACCCCGCAGCTGAATTTGGACCACAACAAGCACTACTGCCAATCCGGCGATTAATGGAACCCACAGCATGTAAACACTCCTCGGTTACCAGCGAAATACCGCCTCAACATTTTCAAATAAACGAGCTACCATCTGCACCAACCAGAGCAGCACGATGATGACCCCAGCTAAGCTCAGCATCTGGGCTTGTTCCTGTCTCCCCGCCTGCTGAAGGAAAATATTCAGTACTGCCACTAAGATGCCTAAACCGGCGATACGATAGATCGGTGTCAAGTCACCCATGGTCTGTCTCCCTTCTAGATCAGCAATAAAACTATTAAGGCGCCTACACAAAACCCCAGATAATTCCAGAGCCGAACCATCTTATCCCGCTCCTGCTCAGCTTGGGAGCCCAACTGCTCTAACCGGGTTTGCAGAAGCAGCAGATGCTTCATCTGATCATCGGCATCGCTTCTCCCCAGCGCACTGCCAAGCTGACCAACCGCCTCTAATTCCTGATTGGTGAAACCTGCTTCCCCTAATATTTGGAGAGCCTGATTCCAGAGTTCAGATGCGCTTACATCATTGTTCTGTGCCAGAGAATCAGCAAACTGAGCAAAGAACTGCGCGATCGGTCCTTCAACTTGACCCGCTATTTTACTGCATGCTTCCGATAACGACGATCGTGCGTAATTAATCTCTGTGGCTAATAGCTGGAGCGCACTGCGCATCTCCTGCAGATGGCGGGGGCGAAGAGAGTAACTTCTGGCCACGACTATGCCAGCTGTTCCGCATCCAAAAATAACCATACAGGCGCCTATCAACCGCAGCATAGCATCCACTCCCATCGCAGTATCTAATATTATGCAAGCTCATCCAATTTAAGAACCTGTTCCACCGTGCCCGGTCCTCTGCGCCGGGACAGGAAGATGGCCTGCTGAAAAGCTTCCCACCCATACTGCATCCAGAATCGTTTTGACACACTGTCCCAATCAGCTCCATGGCAGGAAGCAACAACTGCTACACCAGCACGAATTACATCTGCTAAAGCCGATCCATCATCAGGGTGACCGATTTCATCGGTAATAATCACTTCAGGTGCCAGTCCCCTAAGGGCGATCGAGATTCCCTCCGCTTTTGGACAGCCATCGATAACATACGAATTCCTGCCCACATCCAGTTGGGGAATTCCTCGATGGCAGGCAGCTATTTCTGAGCGCTCGTCGATCACAACAGTATTAAAGCCTTGATCTGACACCTGACGGCAGATATCCCGCAGCAGTGTTGTTTTTCCGCAGCCCGGTGGTGAGATAATCAGCGTTGAGACAACCTGTCCGCGATTAACAATGGAGCGCATCAGCGGATCGGCAGCTCCGATTACGGCTCTGGCCAACCGGAGATTTAGCCCGTTGATGTATTTAAAGGTTTTAATCTGGCCGGATTCTAACACAGCTTTGCCGCTGATTCCGACTCGATGGCCCCCGCAAAGGGTTAGGTAGCCAGCCCGAATCTCATCTTCCAGCGCGTACCGAGAACTATCGGTCATAATCTCAAAAGTCCTGGCTATGTCTTCTATCTTCACCACATAGCTCTCGCTGATCCGGCAGATACCGGTGCTGTTGACACCATATTCATGGCTCCGCTCCTTAACTACCAGCGGCCGTTCAGCCCGGAGTCTGATTTCCTCTATAAGATCCCAAGTTCGGATCGGCTCCAAGAGCCGCCTCAAATTTGGCGCAAGCTGAGACAGCAAAGCTGACTTCATACCGATGGCTCCTTTGCCAGATTCTAATGAAATATATGCCTGTCTCGGACAAGTTATGACAAAAAAAGAAGCACCCTGTTCACTTTAAAAGTAAACAGCAGTGCTTCTTAAAACACTTGACTCTATCTGCGGTTAACCTTAGTCTTGATCCTCGTCGAACTCATCATAGTCATCATCGAATTCATCAAAATCATTACTATCGTTATAGTAAATGGTTTCGCCGCACTCCGGACAAGCAATTTCTACTTCTCCATCGTCATACAGAAAATCTTCCTCAAAAACCACTACATTTTGGCAGTTAGGGCATTCAATTTCCACCATATCAAGTTCCGGATCAAAATCATGGTCATGATCTGATCCACATTCGCACGAATGATCCTCTAGATCTGCCAAATCAGCATCAACGGCTTCAATATACTCTTCCAGCTCATCATAGCTGAAGAACAAGTCATCGACATCATCTACCAGATCATTGAGAATATCGATGAGCTGCTGAAATACGTTTTTCAATTGCTCTTCTTTAGTAATGTCCCCTGTACTGTCAAGCATACCACGCAGGTACGCAATCTTTTCTCTAATAGTATCCACTCACTGCACCCCCTAAGTTTTAGTATAACCTTACGCCCTAGATAGATATTCGCCTGTACGTGTATCTACCTTAACTATCTCGTCCTGCTCAATAAACAGCGGGACCTGCACAGTAATTCCTGTTTCAAGAGTTGCTGGTTTAGTTGCGCCGGTAGCAGTATCCCCCCGAAAACCAGGTTCAGTTTCAACCACTCTTAAGTTAACAGTGGTCGGCAGCTCGATACCAATAGGGGCGCCTTCATAGAACTGAATGCCGATTGTCATGTTCTCTAATAGGTAGTTAGGAGCATCGCCTAAATCAGCTTTGGTCAGGCCGACCTGATCAAAACTATTAGTGTCCATAAAATAATACTCGTCACCGGTGCTATAAAGGAACTGCATCTGCTTAGTTTCTACAATTGCCCGCTCGACTCTTTCACCGGCTCTGAAAGTCATTTCCCTAACAGCCCCGGTTTTTACATTTTTAAGCTTGGTGCGGACAAAAGCTGCGCCCTTTCCTGGTTTTACGTGCAGGAATTCAACTACACTGTACACGTCACCTTCAACTTTAATCGTTAAGCCTGTCCGCAGATCATTGACTGATATCATATTTTAACATCCCTTCTTTTAAAAATCTATTCTATAATCACCATTTCTTTTGAAGTTTGAGTAAGAATTTTGCAGCCGGTTTCTGTGACCACAACCAAGTCCTCAATCCTTACTCCTCCCCACCCAGGCAGATATACTCCCGGCTCCACCGTTACAACCATCCCCGGTACCAGAGTTTCCTCATCCAGCTGCGATAAGCGGGGTTCTTCGTGAATCTCCAAACCAACAGCATGACCTAAGCTGTGACCAAAGTTATCGCCATATCCGGCACTGGCGATAATATCCCTGGCAGCGCTGTCAACCTGTTTACCAGTCAAACCCGGCTTAATAGCCGCCAAAGCCGCAAGCTGAGCCTCCAGAACCAAATTATAGATCTCCAGATGCTTATCCGTCGGTTTGCCGACAATAAGTGTCCTCGTCATATCAGAGCAGTATCCTTGATAAACGCAGCCCATATCAATTACGATAAAGTCGCCGCGGGTAAACTGTCTCTCTCCCGGCACTGCGTGGGGCAGGGCACCTCGCGGTCCCGAACCAACAATCGGATCAAAGGCGATTGCTTCCGCCCCAAGCCTGCGCATAGTGTACTCTAGCTCTAAAGCCAGCTCAATTTCTTTCATCCCAGGCTTGATTGTAGGAATCAACTCCTGCAGAGCCTGGTCCGCAATCTCGACCGCCTTAGTGATTTTCTCAATCTCCTCGTCGGTCTTGACCATCCGCAGCTGAGCAACCCAATTCTTGGTGGGAACAAACTCCACCTCAAAATTGCGCTGCCAATGATTAAGCTGATCCACAGTGATGAATTCACTCTCAAAAGCAATGCGCTTTACCCCATATTTCTCAATTAAACTTTGAAGCGTCTCTGTTAAAGTGGACTCCTGCTTTACAATCTCCCAACCCGGACTCTGCTCTGCAGCTTGTTCTGTATAGCGAAAATCAACGATAAGAATATTTGTGTCATGTCCGATCCATACCAAGCCGGCACTTCCAGTAAATTTAGTTAGGTACCGTCTGTGAGTTTTATATGTAGAAATAAAAACATCGCAATTATTCTCTGCTAGTCGCCTGCGAATTTGTTCTAACACTTATCTTCTCCTCTCCACATAAAAAGTCGATTAATCCCTGCAGGGCTAATAAATACCCGAAATCACCGAAACCGGAAATCTGTCCGATACACACCGGTGCAATCACTGAAGTATGGCGAAACGGCTCCCTCTGGTATATTCGGGATATGTGAACTTCAACTGCCGGTATGCTCAATGCCTTTATACAATCGCGGATCGCATATGAATAATGAGTATACGCTCCGGGATTAATAATTAAACCAGCAGCATCACGGTGTTTTTGCAAGAAATCAATGATTTCTCCCTCTCCGTTAGCTTGAAAGCACTTTAGACTAAAACCCTGCTTCTCTGTGGCTCGAATCATCATCTGTTCAATATCAACCAAGGTCGTGTCGCCGTACACTTCCGGCTCCCTGGTTCCAAGCAGATTTAAATTTGGTCCGTTTACTAATAAGATTACCATCGGTTCTCACCACTACTCAATTAGTCTTAACACAGCGTCAGCCGTTTGTTCAATACTTAATGCCGTTGTATCGATGCAGGCATCGGCAAGCTGTTCATAGAACATGTGGCGCTGCATCAGCAGCCGGCGAATTTCAGCCAAAGGATCTGCCACATTAAGCAGCGGCCGATCCTGAGAGCAGGCGGTTCGCTCATAAATCACTTCAGGGGCAGCTTTAAGCCAGATTATCTTATTGCCCTTTCCCTTACTTTCAAGCAGCATCCTGCGCGAAGGTTCATAGGTGACTATCCCGCCTCCGGTAGAAATCACCTGGTGGGAGTTTTTCAGAATCTGATCCAAAGTTTCGGCTTCAGCAGACCGAAAGTATCCCTCACCATGCTCGCGAAAGATGTCTTTAATGATACGGTTAAGCCTGCGCTCCAGCTCAGCATCACAGTCGATAAAAGACCAGCCGGCTTGCTCCGCGCAGACCCGTCCCACACTAGTTTTTCCCGTACCCATAAATCCAATCAGAGTCAAATTAGCAATCATAAGCACTAACTCCTGCACTATCCAGCACTACAATTAGAGTTAAACACTTCTCTATATTACGTGGAAAATCCTGCCAAATAAAAACAACTCCTGAATATAGGAGCTGTTTTACCTATCTACCGATTTTGCTGCAAAATATAAGGTTATATCAACACCATTATCTGCTTTTTTCATTCCCACATCAGCCAGCTGACAAGCAGCCAAACTAGGATGTGCCTGCTGCAGCTGTTTCACCTTGTGGCGGATAGCGGCTAAAACGCTGTCGCTGTCTGCGTACGGAACATTAACCTGATAGACATATGAATGCATGTCAACCCCTCCTGCTAACAGTATAAGCAGGAGGGCCCTAGGTTATTCCATTTTTCCCCCGATTAAATTCGGACGCACGGTAAATTCCACCCCATGAGGAATAGTCAGCTCCCCAACGATAGATTTGTGCCGAATCGATATCCAACCAAGGCCGTGGACATATAAATCATGCTGAGGATCAATCCTAACTTCTGCTCGCTGCCACTTTGCTACCGCGCAGGATGCGCATCTGCTTTGGAGCCAATCATCAAGCTTTTGAACATTGGCCCGCTGCCACTTAACCTGGGAGGCAGTAAAGCCAATCAGGAGAGCATCATCCTCGAGAGGCCGAAAGGCTGCCAAACCCGGAATTACCAGCGCTCCCCGCGTATTGAGCCTATATACTCCCACATTTAACCTCTGGGAGGGAATAAGTTTAACCGCGCAATCCAAACATACCAGATCCGTAAGCCGTCCTTTGGGAGCCAATCCCGGCGAGTCGCTCAATACTAAGCCGTGCGCCAGATTCCACCTGGTGCAGGCTACCGTTGTACCGGGAAAACGCGCCGTTGTTGGGGTAAGACCGCGATTTTTACCATCCTTCTGAAGAATTTTAGTAATTAACGTTGACTTCCCCGCATTGGTTACACCAGCCACCAGCCATCTGCGCGCATCAGATTCAGCTAAGACGGCCAAAAGCTCTTTAATTCCATAACCAGTGGTGCTGCTGATAGGAATCACTTCACCATCGATACGGCGGCAGCTTAAACGCTTCACTGCCCATTCCACCGCTTCTGAAACAGGTGTTTTCGGGGGAAGCAGATCTACTTTATTGAGTGCAATAATAACGTTTTCTTTGGCCGCAAATTGCTCGATCTGCGCTGGAATGCTGGCTTCGAAATCCATTATATCTAGAATTACAATAACACCCTGCGCCCAGTTGAGCCCGTGGGCAATTACTTGCTCCGCATCAGACATGCCCGAATAGTCTTCATGCTTTCCATAGTGTTTAATGCGGTAGCAGCGCTGGCAGATCAGCTCTTTTCCTGGCTCATTCAGCAGATGCGCAGGCAGATATCCGACCGTATTTGGATTCTCTGATTGTATATATGCACCGCAGCCGCGGCACTGTCTTTTTATACTCATTCTTTCCCTCCGTCGCGTTGATTTACTGCTTCTGCTGTCAGCATTCCTTTTTTAACAAACTTTTTCAGCATGCGCCGCTCCAATTTCCGGACAACCCTAGTTGTTCCAAGTTCCTTTGTGCCGAGCGGCGTGATTAATATAGAATAAATTCCTAGCCGGTTTGCACCTAGAATATCAGTGAACAGCTGATCACCAATCATCGCGGCTTCAGAAACCTTTTTACCTAAGATCCTTAAGGCTTTCCGAAAAGGTGTCCGTTTCGGCTTAAATGCCCAAATAACTGCCGGGATGTCCATTTCTTCAGCAAAGCGCTTCACCCGCTTCGGCTTACCGTTAGACACTAAACAGACTTTAAATCCTTTCGCTTTAGCCTCCTCAATCCATAACCTAAATTCACTGTCCAGCCGATCACTATCATACTGAACCAATGTATTGTCTAAATCCAGCAGCAGACAAGAGATCCCCTGTATGCGCAAAACATCCAAATCTATATCAGTCACTCGGTTGCACACCTGATCTGGCAGTAACAGCTTCATGGCAGCTCCTCATTTAACTCGTTTTCCTTATTATACCACAAGTATGGTCAAACATAAAAAGGGGCTGAGCGCCCCAATGGTTAATCTAAGCACATTTTTTCCTGAAGTTTTAATAATGCTCGCTTCTCTATTCGCGATACATATGAACGGGAAATTCCCATGCGTTTGCTGATTTCCCGCTGTGTCTGCCTTTCCTCATCACCCAGCCCGTAGCGCAGTATCAACACCTGTTTTTCCCGCTGACTCAAACATTTGAGTTTATCGTGGAGAACCTCTTGGTCAACTTGGAGCTCAACCTGGTCAAAAACATTATCGGTATCGGTTCCGAAAATATCGATCAGACTCAGCTCATTACCTTCGCGATCCGATCCAATTGGATCATACAGCATAACCTCTTTTTTGAGTTTTTTAGTAGAACGCAGATGCATTAATACTTCATTCTCAATACAACGAGCTGCATAGGTTGCGAGCCGAGTTTGCTTATCCGGATCATAAGTATTGATTGCCTTAATCAGTCCAATCGTGCCGATTGATATTAGGTCCTCCAGATCTTCGCCTTTTTTGTCAAACTTCTTTACGATATGCGCAACAAGCCTGAGATTTCGCTCTACCAAAAAGTTCCGCGCTTCAATACTTCCCGCCTTCATTGCCTCCAGCAGTTCTTTCTCTTCAGCTGGATGTAAAGGTTTGGGAAAAACATTAGAGTTTGAAATATACGAAACGAGCAGACCGATGCCTTCAAAAACCCATCCAACAGCAAAGGCCGCTAACGCTGCAAGCATCCTGTCACCCCCCGATCGAAGATGCGCAAAAACTCTGACTCTACATCTTATGTTCGGAGGGGTGATTGTGTGTCTGTCTATGATGGTTTAAATTTATGTCAGATCTGGTCCGGTTCGTATCCAGCCCGTTTCAGCGCCCCGATAACCTGACAAGCGTGGGCTTGATCTCGAGTTTCAATGTTCAGAATAACTTCGGTGCTGTTCAATAATAGATCGAGAGCGAGTCGATTATGATACACCTCAATAATATTTGCCTGCGCTGATGCTACAATGCTCATAAGTTCCGCTAGCGCTCCGGGAAGGTCAGGAATAATCACACGGAGTCGGACACGCCGGCCGGCTCTTACCAGTCCACGCTCAATGATCCTGGCAATCTGATTGACATCAATATTGCCTCCGCTTAAGACCAAGACTGTGTTGCCCTGAGGGAGTTCCAGATGATTATGGAGCAGAGCTGCCAGAGTTACAGCGCCCGCACCTTCCAAAACGAGCTTACTTTTTTCTAACGCAAAGAGAATTGCGTCAGCTATTTCTTCATCAGGCACGGTTACCAGCTGATCCACATATTTCTGTACCAAAGCAAATGTAAGTTCGCCGGGCTGCTGAATCGCTATTCCGTCTGCAATGGTAGCTGCCAGCGGCAGCTTTTCAATCCTACCTAGATTGACAGCATTGGCCATGGACGCCGCACCTGCTGCTTCAACCCCGATAATCTTAACAGCAGGACTGGCTTCTTTTAAACAAGCAGCGATGCCGCCAATCAGTCCACCGCCTCCAACCGGCACAACCACACAGGCTGTTTCATCCAATTGCTCAAGCAGTTCTAAGCCAACTGTGCCCTGACCCGCTATAATGTCCAAATCATCAAAAGCATGAATGAAATGATGATCTTTCTCGATATGCTGCTGGAAGGCTTCAGCAAAACAATCGTCCATCGAACTGCCCGTCAACACCACCCGAGCACCATAGGCTTTAGCCGCATTAATTTTGGTAATAGCTGCGCTTTGAGGCATTACAACCGTACTGGGCAAATTGAGCAGAGCCGCAGCATAAGCCACTGCCTGCCCATGATTTCCCGCCGAAGCAGTAATCACGGATCTTACCTCTTCAGTTTCGGTCAAACGTTTAAGTTTATGATACGCTCCCCGGAGTTTAAAAGACCCCGTCTTCTGCCTGTTTTCCAGCTTGAAAAAGATGCGGCGTCCGCACCGCTCGCTTAAATAGGATGCGAAATCCAGGGGAGTCTTTTTGATAACAGGTTTGATCACCTGTGCTGCAGCTCGGATCTTCGCTAAATCAAGCATTTTATTCACCTCTAGATGCTAGTTTTCCCGTCTGGGGCTGAATTTTACCTGCGGTGCCAAATCCACGAGAAAACACAACATCTAGTATAATTTTAGCCATTAAAACTCAATATATAAGCTTTGACATTAACTGGCATGTGCTCTATTATTAAAACTGAATTGATTTATGGGGAGGAATTACGGGTGAGTTCTACGCTAGTTGCACAAAAAACAGAGATTAAACAAATTATAAAACGAGACGGTCGAACAGTGCCTTATGATGCAAGCAAAATCCGCAATGCCGTGGCTAAAGCTGCTGAACACATTGGTTGTGATCCAGCCATTGCTGATGAAGTTACCAGTATTGTGGAGGAGCATCTTGACGATAAATTTAGAGATATCAAACCGCATGTGGAAAACATCCAGGATTTAGTAGTCATGGCTATTAAAGAACTTGGGTATTTGGAATTAAGCGAAGCGTATGTGAGCTATCGGGAGAAACGCAGCCGCGTGCGGAGAGCAACTTCCGGACTGCATAAGAAATTGGAGAGTATTGTTTGGAATCTGAATCGGGGTGTTGAAGCAAATGCTAATGTCGGCTCAAATTTTTCCGCCAAACTGCTTCTGGGAGCCAGTGAAGCTTTTAAAGAGTTTTATCTTGATGCGGTAATTCCTGAGCACATTGCTGATGCACACCGCAGCGGGCGCATACATATTCACGATTTAGACAGCTATGGAACAACTATTAACTGCCTTCAGATCCCTTTTGGAAAGATCTGGGACCGGGAAGGCTTCAGCACAGGCTATGGCTGGCTGCGGCGTCCCAAACGGATCAGCTCTGCTCTTGCCCAAGAAGCAATTATACTCCAGTCAAATCAAAACGATATGTTCGGTGGTCAATCGGATCCCCGCTTTGAGGACGCAGCAAGGTTTATTCCGGAAGAATACGAAACTTTAGCAGCGATTCCAGAATCTGAGCTCACACCTGAGCAGCGGGACACCAAAGCAGCTATCGAAAAAGAAGCCTATCAGGCCTGCGAAGCTCTGGTCCACAACCTGAATACGATGCATTCGCGGGCGGGTTCGCAAGTCCCTTTCTCCACTCTAAACCTTGGTTGTCCGAAAAATCACCGTGAACATATGCTGGATACTCAACTCCTGCTTGCTTTTAACGCTGGCTTGGGACGCGGCGAAACCCCGATTTTCCCAAACCTGGTTTTTCGCCTCAAAGCCGGAGTAAACTTTAATCCGGAAGATCCCTATTATGACCTTTATCAGCTGGCTGTTAAGGTTGCCAGCAGGCGGATGAATCCCACTTTTTCATTCATGGATTCCTCATTTAACGCCCCTTATGGGGACTTGGTGGCATACATGGGCTGCCGCTCCCGCGTCATAGCTAACAAACATGGACAAGCTGTCTCCGAGGGCAGAGGTAACCTAGCACCGGTCAGCATAAATCTAGTGCGCATTGCAATTGAGTCAGACGGTGCCCTTTACCAGAAAGACTTATCCAGTTTTTGGTCTAGATTCGATGAGACTCTCCGGATGGCAGAAGAACAGCTGATGCACCGCTTTGAAGTTCTCTGCAAACTGCGGGTAAAAGATCTGCCGTTTACTATGGGTCAGCATCTCTATATGGGTTCCGAAAACCTATCTATGGATGACAGCATTGCAGAAGCTATTAAACACGGTACACTTTCCATTGGCTATATTGGTTTAGCTGAATGTCTCACTGCCCTTACCGGAAATCATCACGGTGAAGATGAGGATTCCTATCAGCTCGGTTTAAAAATTGCCGCTCACCTGCGCCGCTTCTGTGAGGATATGGGCATCCGCCACAATTTGAATGTTACCTGCTATGCCACACCAGCGGAAGGTCTATCGGGCCGCTTTGTAGCAATTGATAGAGAGCGGTATGGGTTGATTCCTGGAGTTACTGATCGCGAGTTCTATACTAACTCGTTCCATATACCCGTTTACTACCCCATCTCGATCGCTGAAAAGATCAAGCTGGAAGGCCCCTTCCACCGCTATCATGATGCAGGACATATCTCATACATCGAGGTAGAAGCTCCCCTTGCAGATAATCCACAGGCGCTCGAACAGATGCACCGAATGATGGCTGCAGCAGATATGGGTTATGCCGGTGTCAACTTTCCCATTGATGAGTGCGAAGACTGCGCTTTCCACGGCATTATCGGCGAAACATGTCCAAACTGCGGCAGCGCTCACATCAACCGGGTCCGCCGCGTCACCGGCTATTTATCCTATACGCACCGCTTTGCCAGCGGCAAAAAATCGGAATATGAAGCAAGAATAACTCACAACTAATAATATTGAAGCTGCTATTGTATTAGTTAATAGCAGCTTCTTTCAATAATTCTTCACATTCGTTTTTCAACCAATCACCTAGGTCTGTGGATAAATGATAATAAGACCATGTTCCCACTATCCGCCGTTCAATCAAATCAGCATCGAGCAGTATTTTTAAATGATAGGATACTTTCGGCTGACTTAGATCCAATTCCCTGCATAAATCAGCAACACACATTTCCTGCTTCTTCAGAAGACATAGGATTTTGAGTCTGATTGGATCAGCTAATAAATGAAAGCTTTTTGCAGTAGTTTCTAACTTAACCATGTTCACCTCTCCTGTGATTGTGGTTATTTGCACAAATGTATATTAAAAAAGGGGTTTACTGAAATCTTATAAAAATCCGCTTACTAGAATTGTGTACTTTATCTCGAATTTATCTATGTTAAATATATCACAAATCAGATCCAAGTGCAATATCTAACTGTCTCCTTTTTAGCTAAAAATACCTTTGACTTGTAATATATTTCTATGTTATGCTAAGAAACCGTAACAAGGCATCTGCCGCAGAAGGAGGTAATCAAATGCGGAAAAGTCTTACTAAAGGACTGTTGATAGTGATACTGCTGCTCTACAGCTTCTCAACGCTCGCTTCAGCAGCGGTTTCGATCAGCAGCCTTACTTTTACTTTGAATACAATCCCAGCGTCAAATTCACTTTCGGGGAGAATTTACGCCTCCGAATCTGGGCAGCCGCTCCAAAGCGGCACTGTAATAGTGGCTGACAAATCAACAGCGATACAAAATGGCAGTTATGCTGTCAAAGATATACCTGCTGGAGTTCATACGATTGAAATCTCCGGTCCTTATCGACAGCAGTTCAAAGGAGCAGTTAAAATTGAACCAGGTGCTAATCAGCAAGATTTTATGATTAATCCTCACTTCAGTCAGGAAGAAATCGACCTCTTAGCTAGAATAACCCGAGCAGAGGCCGAAGGTGAATCTGAACTCGGCAAAACTGCTGTAGCAGCATCGATATTAAATCGGGTTCAAAGCGAGCGCTACCCTTCAACAATAGCCGGCGTTGTTTATCAGCGGGTTAACGGCAGATATCAGTATTCACCTGTCGCGGACGGCCGCATCAATCTTCCTCCCCGCCCCACCGATTATCAAGCTGCCTTTAGGGCATTAGCGGGGAACGATCCCTCAAACGGTGCTACAGGGTTCTTTAATTCTGCCAAGACACGCGACCGATGGGTGCGTTCCCATCCTGTAACCGCTGTAATCGATGGTCACACATTCTTCAAATACTAAAAAAGCTGTTTTGCCAATGGCAAACAGCTTTTTCCATGCTCTAAACTATTCTCCACCCATACCGGAGGTACCCATTGTTTCCACAATTTTACTCTGGTTAATAACAAATACGATAATCGGCACTGCCATCATAACCAGGGTGATTGCGGCTGACACACCGGCGCGAGCAATTCCACCGGCTGCTACCTGACTCAGCGCATAAGGCAGAGTCTTGAGTTCCTCAGCGTAAATAAACAGCGAACCTGTTTCTTTCCAGAGGTTTTGGAATACCAAGATAATCAAAGTCAACCATGCCGGTTTTACCAGCGGCATCACAATCTGAGCGTAGATTCTAAACTCACTGGCGCCGTCAATTCGGGCAGCCTCCAGCAGCGAGTCGTGAACCATTGCTCCTATAAAGTTCCGCATCAGGTACAATCCCAATGTCCACTGCCACTGCGGCACGATGACTGACCAATACGTGTTAACCCATCCTAACCAAGAAATGGTTAAATAGTTAGGAATCGAGGTTACTGCCGGTGAAAACATCAAAGATAATACGATAACCTGGTTAATTAAATTCCTACCTGGGAAGACATGTTTTGACAGGGCGTAAGCCGCCAATGAACCGGTAATCACGTTTCCAAGCATACCTACAATAACGATAAACAATGAGTTAAACAGATATCTGGTGATCGGAACCCATGATTTCCCCATCAAAACCAGCAAATCGTTAAAGTTATCCATGGTAGGATTCCTAACGAAGAACTGGGGTGGGAACAGCCACAGTTCGTTTAAGGGCTTAAATGCCTGACTGATGGTGTACACCATCGGCATGGCCATGAAAGCCGCTCCCAGTGCTAGAAAGAAAAATATGACTAAATCTCCGCCTGTTGAACGAGACAACCGTTTTTTTCTAATTTTTATAGCCACCGCAATCCCTCCTAAGACCCGACCTTATTGAGCATCCGCTGTACTAATCTCTGGCTGCCTACCATGACTAAGAACAATACTACCGATATTGCAGATGCGTATCCCATTTCGTAACGCACATTACCGTAGTCGAGCAAGTGCTGCATAACCGTCCAGGTTGCATAGTCTGTGGGAGTCGGTCCGGTTAGCGCTTGAATCTGGCCGGCAGCGTTAAATGCTCCCGTAATCGACATAATAGCACCAAACATTAAATAATCGCGCATGGTTGGCAGAGTCAGATACCATAATTCCTGCCATCTGTTCCTAATGCCATCGATAGCTCCCGCTTCGTATAAAGACGGGCTGATACCCTGGAGACCGGCAATAAAGACCAGGAATGTAGTACCTAAACTCATCCACAGCGACACAACAATTACAATCGGCATCATCCAAGTTGGGTCAACGAGCCACTGGATTGGCCTATCGATAATACCTAGATTTAACAAATGGGCGTTGATATAGCCGTAGGTATCACCACTAAAGAGCCACAGCCACACAACATATACGTTACCGGAAATTGAAGGTGCATAGAATAACAAGGTCATAAATGCGCGTACCTTTGGCTGCAGTTCGTTAATGAACCAAGCAAAGAGGAAGCACATCATGTAGCTGACCGGGCCGGTAATCACTGCAAAAAGCAGCGTATTCTTCACTGCGATTAAGAACACTTCGTCCGCTAAGAAGAGGCGAATATAATTGGTCCATCCGATCCAAGTCGGGAACTCTAACATATTAAAATACGTAAAGCTGAGGATAATGGATAAGAGCACCGGAAATACTGTAAAGACTGTGAACAAAAGGATAAATGGTGCTAAGAATAGGTATGAAACCTTGCTTTTTTTCATACGTGTCCAAAGACCTTCTTTACGCTCTACCCCTGGACGGATCGCTTGTTTACGAGAAACTACAGAACTCACAATGAGTCCCTCCAATCCTGGAAATATTTTGCCGCAATTCCACCGCAGGTTTCCCTGCGGTGGAATTACTGATTGCTGCTATTATTGTTCATCCTCTAATCTATATAAGTGAGTGTAATGACTCCAGTACAGATCCTTCAATTCCTGACTCAAGTTGTTGTAGTCAACCTCCAGACCGAACTCATCACGCTTACGGGCAATTTCTTCGTTGATAGCGCGGTCGTACTCCAATATCGATTCACGCAGCGGCTCGTTGTTAATTACAACTGCACGGAACAGCCAGTCGAACTGACGGTTTACGTAGTATCCACCGAGTACAGCTGGAACTCCTTCTACCCAGCTCCACTGTTCAAGGAGCACATCCCGGTCTTCAACGTTCCACGGCAGCATGGTCAGGGCTTCAACGTTTGCAGTAGCATAGCGAGCTGCTGCCCCCATCAAGCTCTCCATCTCACGTCCAAAGCGGGCTTGAACTTCTGCCGATGTCCACCACTTCAAGAATTCCCATGCCCAATCCTTCTTAGTAGAACCTTCGAGAATAACCGCACCGGAAGTTCCTGCCGGTACCGCAACTGCTCCTGGAGCAACTGCTGTTCCCGCAACAGGAACAGTTCGATTAATGGTGCCGTCCTCCATGAGGGTTCCCGGAACCATGGTCATGCCCCATTCTCCGCGAAGCTCCGGAGCAAATACTGCTAAAGTATTATAGAGTCCATAGTTCGCAATCAAGATCGGCATTTCACCTGTACGGAATCGGTTTGCCTCGTTATAGTCAAGGAGCATATTGTGCAGTGTATACAGGTTAGTTAACTCTTTAAAGGTTTGAACTGCAATCTCAGAATCCAGATTGGTCATAATTACGTCTTCTTTGAACAGAGGCACTCCCTGCTGATACAGGAACATTTGGTAAGTGCTCATGTTCGGTCTGAGACCGAAATCCATGTTCTCTTTCTGCAGTTCAGGAATGATAGCATAAACATCATCCCAGGTTTGAGGAACTTCAAGTCCCATCTCCGCCAGAACGTCTTTCCGATAGAACATCATCGGGAAGCCCTGTACCTCAGGCAGAGCAAATACTTTATCTCTAAATCTAAAGGGTACAAACGCACTCTTCATAAATCTCTGGGCAATTTCTTCGAAGTCATCAAACTGGGTTAGGTCAGCCAATGCCTTCCGGAATGCCAAGTCCATGTTGGAAGCTCCCAGAGCAACATCCGGATGTGTTCCTGCAATAATTGATGGAATTAGCAGCGAATCCATGCTTTGAATCAGCTCTAAATCCACCGGAATACCAGTTGCAGGTGTAAAGCTGTCTTCAATCATCTGCTTCAGGACTTGGGCCTGGTCGCGTCCGGATCCAATCCATACCCGCAATACTTCATCTACATCACCCAGCTCTCCTCTGTCACCAACACGAGTGTAATCATAGGTGAAGGAAGACAGAAAAGCCTTAATCTCATGACCGATTGTTTGAATCGTAGTCGGCTGCGCCTTAGGAATCTCTTTATCCGGTGAAGCCACAATGATGTAGTCGATCTGCACTGGTTGTTCCATTGTTTGGTTCATCCAGGTTCCAAGTGCACCCACGTTGTCGCGGTATTCTCCAATCAGACTGGGGATTGCATACGGTCTATTTGCCATATCATTCAGCAGTCTAGCAAAGGAGGTCAGCACCGCAATGTGTCCACCTTTTTGACCGGTGTACTCTTCAAATTCGTTAGCAATCTCACTTAATACCTCGGCCTGCTCCCTCAGGGCATCAATTAAGCCCGGAATTCTCTTATCCAACTCATAACTGCGGAGCGGGTCAGGTTGTCCGGATGTGATCATGATAATCCGGCGGTAAATTGTGTTCAGATCATAAATCGCATTTTCGGTTCTGCGGAGAATCTCAGCTGAATCTCCTAAAACAGCTTCCAGAGTCAGCGTGTGTTTGCCGGCTTCTAAATAAACCAGCGCTGTATCTCCGTCTGCGGTAGTCGGTGTAACATTATTGTAGCGGTTGTCAAATGGGAACCGTAGGGCATTAGCTTCTAAAAATGGCACTTTGCCGTCAATCAGCATCCGTCTAGAGGTATAAATTCCCCGACGCTGATCCTGCTTACCTTTAATAACAATCTTATAGAGTCCGGTTTCGGGAACTTCAAACTCCCAAGTTGCCCAATCTCCAACTGTTTTCCAGCCGGTCCCGCCAATTGAGTTGAGACGGATTTCTGCTGGATGGTATGGCTCGAGAGTCGGATCACCCATATCGTGCTGTGGCATAATTGTCGGGCTCGAACGATACAATGCTTCTTCGCCCTGGATTTTCTTAAACACATCGGTTGCCGGTTGATAACCCAGTCGATCGTATTCGGCTCTCACCTCAGCGTATGGACGAGGCGCTTCGTGCTGATACAATCTTAGCGAATGGATTACTACGCTTTCAGATACAGCATCCAATCTAATAGTATTAGTCCCTTGCTGGAAATAAAACAAAAATGGAAGACTTTCATAACCAGACGGGTCGGTCAAAGCTTGTGCGCGCCACACTGGTTTTTCGACCTGTCTCGGTCTTAAGTGGTTACCGTAGATGTCTGATTCAATTGGTCCCTCGTCGCCCCATGTTCTCGGCAGTACTAAATAGCTCGCTTCAGAGAAAGGTCTGGTTCCGTTAATTTCTACAGCTCTTTGGATCGCTGCGCTGCGGCCTAACACAGGATAATATAAAACTTCGAGATTGTAGAACCCGGCTTCTTCAACTTCTACCTGCCATTCTACATATCCCCGTTCACCTATCTGAACGGATAATCCCGGCATGCCTTCATAATCATGAAGGATCTTAATATCAGCTGTTGTGTCAACAATATTTACTGCCGACAAAATAATTTCTTTATCCGGCCGGACAATTTCCGGAAACTGATCCAAGTATTCCGGATAGCTGATCGCACGCCTGTACGCTGTAAGCTGTGCGGTTGCAGAAGCCGCATCCGCTGCTTCGTTTTCTAATAGAGCATTTTCGTCATTTGCTGCTGTCTGCTCTGTAACTACTGCATCTTGTGCCCAAGCTAATTGTGGTAAACCAATAAGGCCAATAATTAAAGCTGAAGCAAGAAGAACAGTAGTAAGAATTGCAGTTTTTCTGTTTCCGTTTTCCCACATTTTCGAGATAATCTCCTTTCTCATCCCAGTAACCAAAGCTAATCAAAGTCGGATAAGTATTAATTAAACACCGATGCAAACAAACCCTCTTATATTTAATAATTATACTTAAGATATATCTGCTGTTGCTGATGCTGATGCTGATTCAATGCGCGGTATTCCTTACCTCCTTTGCTGCTGAGTTATGCCACAATCCGATTAATATCTCTGCAATATATAATTAACCATTTGTCGTGAATTCCCTTCCCGAAAAAACAACTTTTTTACTGCACCCAGGAAATCTTCTCTGCCCAACTCAGCCCTCTAGTTGCCAAAGAAAGCGCCGGTCTGTATAATAATCTCAAATATACAAGTGAGGATGATTGCAGTGGCGGAATTAAATCTCGGCGGGATTATTCCTGAGTCGGTCGTTGACGGACCAGGTATTCGCTTTGTGGTTTTTGCCCAGGGCTGTCTGCACGGCTGCCCCGGATGCTTTAACCAAGAACTTCAAGCATTCACAGAAAATCGGATTATGACTGTAAATCAAGTCATGGATATGATTGAGCGGTACCAGAGCTCGGGAATAACTTTTTCCGGCGGTGACCCGTTTGAGCAGGTAGATGCATTTACCGAATTGGCTGTTAGGTGCCGCGAAAAAGGTCTGTCAATTTGGTGCTACACCGGATATACCTACGAACATTTGGTTAATTCACCAGATAAATTTCGCCTGCTAGAACAGCTCGATGTTTTAGTAGACGGCCGATTTATTCAAAAATATAAAGACATCAGCCTGCGTTTCCGCGGTTCCAGCAATCAGAGAATTATTGATGTCCAAGCTTCCCTAAAAAGCAGCCAAATCATTCTGTGCGAATGAGCAGCCCTGTTAATGTTATATAAAATATTTTACATTAAGTGGAATTTACATTGGGCTGCTTAACTGCGCCATTTTCCCTCAGGATCTCGGAAGTCATTTTTGCTAACTGATCGGCTGCTGCCTTCGCTGCCTCATATCCGGATTCGACATACCTGTCAACCGCGCGAAAATTCATTGGGCTGAGTCTGCCAAGGTGAGGCTGGATAGCAACATCCACCAAACGCAGTTGAGCCAGCTCATTCTGGCGCTGGAGAATATTGCCGGCGTGAATTAAGGACAGCATCACAGTCCGCGGTCGTTGGCTTTCTAAATTCGAATGCAGATCTACCCCGATAATATACTCTGCTCCCAAGGAGCGGCAGACCTCTGCTGGCAGATTCTGGACAAGCCCTCCATCAACCAGAAGCCGACCATTGTGCTCTACGGGCTGGTAGATCGCTGGAAGATTACAGCTGATGCGCACAGCCCTTGCTACCGAACCTTCCCGGAGTACTACCAGCTCTCCAGTGGAAAAGTCTGTAGCAACTGCAGCGAATGGCCGTTTTAGTTCCGCAAAATCGATATCTCCAATTAAGCGAACAATCCACTTCTCGATACCTTCTGAACTCATTAGTCCACTTTTGAAAGCGACCGGTTTTGCCAAAAACCACCAGTCGGTTGACTTGACTATCTCGTACATCTTATTACTAGTTATCCCGCTGAGCCAAACTGCTCCGGCTGCCGATCCTGCCGAAGTCCCTGCAACTACATCGATGGGCATCCCGATTTCCTCAAGATAGCGAAGCACCCCTATGTGGGCAATACCATAAGCGCTCCCGCCTGCAAGTGCCAGTCCGATTACCGGTCTGCGCTCCATCTGCTTCAGCTGAACAATTAATGCATCCAGCTCCATCGTTTTCCCTTCTTTCTAGAAAATATCCATGTTAGTATATCAAATAATCGACGCCTGCACAATCACTGTTCGTATAATCGCTCACCTGTGTTATAATGGAAAAAGATTGATTATGGAGAGGATGAGCAGAGATTGGAACCAAAGGATATTATTTGGCGACTTTTGGATAGGCTTGCTGACGAAAAACGTCTTTTTGAGGAATCCTATCAATTAGTTGACAAAGAAAAGAACAAGGACCTTCAGCACGCCATCCTTGAGTGCGACCAGCTGCTTAACACCCAAATCAATATCCTCAGACGGATGCAGAAAAGATACGATCCTTAGAATGAAAATAACCACGAAAAGGAGTGATTGGAGTTGAACGTTAAAGATATCTTGATCAACCTGTCAGAAGCTGCAGGGGTTTCCGGTTATGAACACGAGCTTGCGGATTATTTAGAGCAGAACTGTCCATGGGCAGATGAAATCCGCCGCGACAAGCTGGGAAACCTGGTCATGCTGAAGCGGGCTACAAAAAGTAATGGCAAGCCGGGTCCTAAGGTGATGCTGGCAGCTCATATGGACGAAATTGGCTTAATTATTACTAAGATCGAAGACGAAGGTTTTCTGCGCTTCAGCACAATAGGCGGAATCGATCAGCGCGTGCTGCTTGCTCAGGAAGTTATTGTCCACGGTAAGGAAAAACTATTAGGCGTGATCGGAGCCAAGCCTCCCCACATTCAGACTCCAGCAGAGCGGACCAGCGCGGTTCCAATGGATGAGTTATACATTGACATTGGTTATGACAACCGCAAACAGGTAGAGGAATTGGTAAGTGTTGGTGATTTAGTCACCATCAATCAGCAGGTTGTAAATCTTAATGGTTCGCATCTAGCCGGCAAGGCGATGGATGATCGCGCCTGTGTGGCTGTCATGCTGGAGTGCCTGAAAGAACTGCAGAATGTTAACCATCTAGCTGATGTTTACGCTGTCGCCACAGTCCAGGAAGAAGTCGGTGTCCGCGGAGCCACAACCAGTACATATGGAATTATGCCTGATATAGGCATTGCTCTGGATGTCGGACACGGAGATATGCCCGGGGTTCAGGATTACCGCACGATTAAAGTAGGCGGAGGACCAGGAATTGCCCTTGGACCCCACGTCCATCCAAAGCTCTATGAACGGTTTGTGCAGACAGCAAAAGATTGGAATATCAGCTATACCCTCGAGCCGGCAACCCGCCCAGGCGGAACCGATGCATATGCAATTCAAATTACTCAAGATGGAATTCCTACTGCTCTGCTCTCGCTGCCGCTCAGATATATGCACACGGCTGTTGAAACGCTGAACTATGAAGATGTCCGCAAGACAGCACGTTTACTTGCAAAATTTATTTCTGAATTAGATCAGGAATTTGTGGAGGGATTAAAGTGCTTTTAAAAAGACTGACTGAAGCCTGCGGCGGACCGGGGCAAGAGCATGAAGTCCGGGATCTTATCCGAAAAGAAGTAACCGGAATAGTCGATGAAATCAAAACCGATGCTTTAGGCAATTTGATTACAGTAAAAAACGGAGTCAAACAAGGGCCGAAAGTAATGCTGGCAGCGCATATGGATGAAGTAGCGTTGATGATTTTAAGCATCGAAAACTCCGGGCTGCTGAAATTTAATCCCATTGGTGGAATCGATCCGCGCGTTCTCGTAGCTAAAACGGTTGTCATTGGAAAAAATCGCGTCCCCGGTGTTATCGGCTCTAAACCTATCCATCTGCAGCGACCAGACGAGCGGAATAAAGCCTTATCCATTGACGAGCTGTACATCGATATCGGGGCTACTAAAAAAGAAGAGGCTGAGCGCTTAGTAAGCATAGGCGATTTAGCTTATTTCACTACTAAGTATGCGGAAATGGGTCCTGATAAAATCAAAGCCAAAGCTCTTGATGATCGCATTGGCTGCGCAATGCTAATCGATCTGTTAAAAGACAGCTATGAATTTCCGCTGTACGGCGTATTTACTGTCCAAGAAGAAGTTGGCCTGCGGGGTGCCGGTACAGCTGCATACCAGGTCGAACCGGATATTGCCCTAGTTTTAGAAGGTACAACGGCCTCTGATGTTCCGGAAATACCCGAACATAAACACGCCACCTCGGTCGGAAAAGGACCTAGTTTAACAGTAATGGACAGCTCGGTCATACCGGATCCACGCCTTGTGGCAAAACTGATGAAGCTGGCTGAAAAACACAATATTCCCGTGCAGTACCGCCGCCATACAGCCGGTGGAACCGATGCCGGAAAAATTCAGCAGAGCCGCACGGGGGTAAGGACAGCAGTTATCGCTCTGCCCTGCCGCTACATTCATTCACCCGCTGCAATCTGCAGCAAATCTGACTATGAAAATGCAGTTAAACTGGTTAAAGCATTCCTGCGCAGTATCGAAGAAGAAGGAGGAGAGTTTTAGATGAAGAGCTTGATTAAAGAACTGGTAGAAAGCTATGGCCCCACCGGTTTTGAAAGCGAAGTTACCGATAAAATTAAAGAGATCGTAAAAGACTACGTTGATGAATGTTATGTTGATACTCTGGGTAACTTAATTGCCCGCAAAAAAGGATCTGGCAAAAAGGTAATGTTCTCAGCACACGCCGATGAGATTGGTGTTATCGTCACCTACATCGACGAAAACGGTTTTCTGCGTTTCAGCAATGTCGGCGGTCTTAACCCACTCACCCTGCTCGGCAACCGCGTCCGCTTTGCTAACGGAGTAGTTGGGGTCGTCGGCCGCGAAAAAGGCGACCTTAAAGATTTAGCAATCGACAAGATGTACATCGATATCGGAGCAGAGTCAGAAAAAGAGGCTCGAGAAAAAGTATCCATTGGCGATTTTGCTGTATTTCACCGCGAGTTTGCTGATCTGGGCAACCGCATTATTGCCAAAGCCTTGGATGACCGCGTTGGATGCGCGGTGCTGATTGAAGCGATCCGCAGACTTGAAAAATCCGAGCATGACCTCTACTTTGTCTTCAGCGTCCAAGAAGAAGTAGGACTGCGGGGAGCACGCACAGCTGCCTATGGAATCGATCCGGATCTGGGTGTTGCACTCGATGTTACCAGAACCGGTGACACTCCCGAAGCACATCGGATGGATGTCAGCTTAGGCGCGGGAACGGCAATCAAGGTTAAAGACTCATCAGTAATCGCTCATCCTAAGGTAAAAGATCTGATGGTTCGCCTGGCCAAAGATAACAACATCAAATACCAGTTAGAAGTTTTAGAAGCCGGCGGCACTGATGCCGGAGCAATTCATCTGACCAAGGATGGTGTACCATCTGGTACAATCTCCATCCCATGCCGCTATGTGCACACAGTTTCAGAAATGGTTGATATGCGGGATGTCGAAAACAGTGTGGAGCTGGTTCTGGCAATCTGCCAAGACGCCCTCTCAGAGTTTTAAATATGATAAAAGAGCTGGCAGCCCAGCTCTTTTATTATTTTCTTACCTTGGGATTCCAGCCATCGGTACCAGCTAAGACGTTTTCCACAGTGTATTTGGCTGCTTCTTCCGCAGTTAGGACTTTAGCCCAGGAAACACGGGCATCTGTGTTGGCACCTGGTCCGTAATTCTGATACTCATAGTACTGCGCAGTTTCTTCATTAGCAGGATCGTTCCAGTTATGCCAGCCCTCCGGTCTAATGTGATCACCCAAATAGCAGTTGATTACAGCAACATGGGCATAAGGCCGCCACGGCCTGCCAAGATAATACTTATTCGGCCCTGATTCACTAGTAAACCTGCAGTTAAGGAACAGATAGCCGAACTCTGCTTCCTGGTTAGTCGAAGCTGCAGTCACATACCCACCCTTAGGCGAAGCGACAATATCGCAGTTTTCAAACACCGCAGTTGCATTACCAAAGATAAAATCGACATCACCATAGATATAGCAGTCAACAAAGTACTGGCGCCCTTCGGTCACGTACAGCGTATCCTGAAAACCAAGGAAACGCACATTCTTAAATACCATGCGGTCTCCAGTAGTTCGGATAGCCACAGCCTGCCCGGCGTACATCCCTGCTGTATTTTGAAATGTAAGATTCTCGACAGTAAAGTCACTGCCGCGAGCAGCAACACTGGTACTGCCGGTAGTTCCAAGAGCTGATCCGCTGGGACCGATTGTACTGGAACTATCACTGTAAGTCAGTATTGTGTGCTCACTGCTTTCGCCAATCAAACTGATCAGGGGCTTATTGTTCGGTATAACTAGCTTTTCCTCGTAGACACCATTGCGGATGTAAATATAGCGCCGCTCACTGTTGTTCTCCGGTACAGCATCAATTGCATCCTGAACTTTGGTAAAATCTCCAGTCCCATCTTTAGCAACAACTATCAAATCCAGCCACCCCTCATTGTATGGAAGTTCAATATCCGACAAGTACTCTAAACCAGAAGCGAGGACGGTGAGTTCAAGCCTGTTCTGTGCTTGTCCATCACTCATATCCGATTCCTCAGCCATTTGACCGCCTTTATCCAGGATGAGTTCGCCGATAAGCGTTTGGTAAGGTTCGAGGGAAGCTAATGCCTTAATCTCCACAACTCTGGGACTGCCGTCAGGCCAAGTGTTTAAAGTTTTAAACCGAGCGGGAATCGGTTTGCCTCCAGAATCAACTAACCTAAGCTGCAGATCATCCATACCTTGAGGAAGCGGGACAATTCCTGTAACTAAGCCATTGATGATAGCTTGACCGCTGGTGTTGTCAATTCTAACAATGATCCTGCCATTCTGCACATAATCATTGAGATAAGTAAAATTTGCTGTTTCCTCCTCAAAGCCGAGCCTGCGCAGTCCCGCTAGGGCTTCAACCCTAACCAAATAGGGTGCGGTCTCATCATTCAAAAGTAAATCTAGGATGCGAACAGCATCAGAATGTTTTGCTGCAACCTCTGCTAAAACCCTGACCGCTTGGCCCTTTACACCATCTCCCCATTCACTGCTGTTAATCAGTTCCGCTAAATACGGAACTGTTTCTGCCGGATTGCGTTTGAGAATATTTGCCGCATTGACACCATAGTCAGGATGTGCTAAATAAGGAGTTACCATCACAGCAGCTTCCACCCCAAACTCAGCTAGCTCAGGGGCTTCCGCTTGAAGCTTGCGAAGAGCATTCCAGGCACTAAGGACATTAGGATCTCCCGCAGCCAAGAGCAGATCAATAGTCTCTTGGTCTGCAGGTTTGCCATAAACAGCTTGAGTTAAAAGAATTACTGCAATCAGAACATAAATAACTCGCTTTCTCATCATACTCGGTCTCAGCAGACCGTGTTCCCCCTCTCTCAGTGACTGTACAGCCAAACTGTTTTTGATAAAACTCACTTTGCTGCAATAAAAAAGGGCCGCTCAAGCCCTTTTTTATTTGATTTTCCTGCGTGCAGCGTTTACCAAAATCGCGAAAGCTACTAAGCCGATGGTTCCCCATAAGGCCCATCTCGCCAAGGTATTTTCAGTTTTTTTCGAGGGCAGAGGGGCAAGTTCAGATGCGTCTGATACTCCTTTTTGGCTGCGCGTTTCCTCTTCGGCTGCGAATGCGCTGCTGCCAAGCACTAAGGAGCACAGCACCACGACAATTATTCCTAGAATCATAATGCGTTTAATGCTGCATCAACCTCCTTATCCCCTATAGCTTGCCCTCCATGAAAACGAGTATCCTACCTGCGGTTCATGAAAAACTGTCGGGCATATTCTGGGAAAAGGATATAGCTGAGAACATCTTCATCACTCTTAGCCAAATCCTTGATTTCTTCTCTGGCAGCCTCCATCCCAGGAGCCAAACTATCTGCAGGACGATGTGTAATCGGTTCTTCATCTCCGATAATCATTTTCCGAACATCCGGCTCGATTGGCACAGGAGGACGTCCGTAAAGACCCTTAACATAGTCCTTGATTTCTTTGGTTTTAATCTTGTACCTTTCACCGGTAACAATATTCAGCACAGCCTGGGTGCCGACAATCTGACTCATAGGAGTTACCAGCGGCGGATAGCCCAACTCTTTGCGCACCTGCGGCACTTCGCTGAGAATCTCATCGTATTTATGGCTGAGCTTCTGCTGATCCAATTGGGCTCTTAGGTTAGAGAGCATACCGCCTGGAATCTGACTGATCAATACCTCTGTATTTACAGTTACCTGCGGTCTCTGGTAGTTACCTAGGATTTCCTTTATTTCATTATTAATCTTGGCTAGCAGCTCCAGATCAAGGCCGGTATCGTACTCCGTACTCTGAAGTGACTTTACCAGCGACTCGGTCGGCGGCTGTGAAGTACCTAAAGCCAATGCTGAAATGGCAGTATCAACTACATCTGCTCCAGCGTGGATTCCCTCCCAGTAAGTCATAGAGGCTAAGCCGCATGTTGAATGGGAATGAAGCTGAATTGGCAGATCTACCGCCTTTTTCAACTCGGCAATTAATTCACTAGCAACTGCAGGTGCTAAAATTCCAGCCATATCCTTAATGCAGATTGAATCTGCTCCCATCTCAGCAAGTTCTCCTGCTGTTTTAACATAACCCTCAATATTGTGAACCGGACTGACAGTGTAGACCACTGATGCTTGAGCATGTGCCCCAGCTTTCTTTGTCGCTTTGATAGCCCGCTCTATATTGCGCGTATCATTAAGGGCGTCGAAGATGCGAATAATGTCAATTCCGTTTTCCACAGATTTTGCTACAAATGCATCAACAACATCATCGGGATACTGGCGATACGCCAGCAGATTCTGCCCCCGCAGCAGCATCTGCAGTTTGGTATTTGGCAGACGCTTTCGTAAGGTCCGCAGTCTTTCCCAGGGATCTTCGTTGAGATAGCGCAGACATGTGTCAAATGTTGCCCCACCCCACATTTCGATTGAATGATAGCCCACTGCATCAATCATTTCCACTACCGGCAGCATATCATCGATTGTCAATCTGGTTGCCAGCAAGGACTGGTGGGCATCTCTAAACAAGGTTTCGGTAATTCCAATCTTTCGCTTCATATTTTCCCTCCTATCCTAACACCGAAAGCAGGATACCGGCAGCGATAGCAGAACCGATAACTCCAGCCACATTAGGTCCCATAGCGTGCATAAGCAAGAAATTAGTGCGGTCTTCTTCCTGTCCAACTACCTGCACTACCCTAGCGCTCATCGGAACAGCGGATACCCCGGCAGCGCCAATTAATGGATTGATCTTGCCTTTCGACAGAACGGACATCAGTTTACCAAACAGAACACCGAAACTTGTAGACATTGCAAAAGACGCTGCGCCTAGTAAGAGAATTGTTATTGTCTGCAGGCTCAGGAATGTCTCTCCATTAGCAGTGGCGCCTACAGTCAAGCCCACGAAAATGGTTACAATATTCATCAGTTCATTTTGGGCAGTATACGATAATCTTTGAGTCACACCGCATTCCCGCAGAAGATTACCGAACATCAAGGTACCGACAAGGGGAAGGGAGTTCGGTACAAGCAACCCGGAGAAGAGAGTTACAATAATCGGAAATAAAATTTTCTCCAACCGGCTTACTTTGCGAAGTTGAGTCATTTTGATTTTTCGCTCTTCTTTGGTTGTCAGAAGCTTCATGATCGGTGGCTGAATAATAGGCACCAAAGCCATATATGAATAGGCTGCCACAGCAATCGGAGCCAGCAGATGTGGTGCGAGAATTGCGGTTAAAAAGATGGCTGTTGGACCATCGGCACCGGCAATAATGCCGATAGCAGCGGCTTCTTCTAAAGAAAAGCTTAAAAAAGAAAAATTAAACTTCGATGCAATAAAAAAAGTACCAAATATCCCCAGTTGAGCAGCTGCACCTAAGAGAAGGCTGCGGGGATTAGCAATTAAGGGGCCAAAATCTGTCATAGCGCCAACACCCAAAAAAATCAGTGGCGGATAAACACCCAGCTTAATTCCTTGATACAAAATCTGCAGCAAACCGCCTTCATCCATAATTCCAGTCATGGGGAAATTTGCCAAGAAAACCCCAAAGGCAATTGGAACTAACAAAAGCGGCTCATATTTTTTCCTAATTCCTAAGTACATCAAGACAAACGAGATACACAACATTAAGGCTTCACGCCAGGTAAGAAAGTATAAGCCTGTACTTTCCCACAACGATGCTAACATTTAATGCCCCTCCCTAACTGATGATGGCAAGTACGTGGTCTGTCTCAACTGTTTCACCTGAACTGATGATTTGTGCAACAGTACCGGACACCGGGGAGGTGATCTCGTTTTCCAACTTTAAGGCTTCCAGAGTTAAGAGCACGTCTCCTGCGTTAACTTGATCCCCTACTTTAACCTTTACTGATAGAATTGTGCCGGCCAGCGGTGCCTTTACTTCAGTACCAGCCGGTGTTTGAGCTGGAGCACTTTGCTTTACTGGAGGTTTTTCAGCCTGCGCTGGTTCAGATTTGACTGCTGTTTTCGTAAGCTGTTCCACTTCTACTTCATATTCTCTGCCATCTACTTTTACCCGATATTTGATCATTTGTTTTCCTCCCATCTATTTGATTGCCTTGACTTTAATATCACCTTCATGACCGAGCTGGTGCATAAGTGCGGTAATAATCGCGATATCGCGTTTTATTATCTCGTCTGAATCGCTATTGACTAGCTTGGGTTTCTCCTTGGGAGGGCTCTTAACAGCCGTCTGCGATGATCCAATAAAACGCCCGACCAGCTCAATTAACACAGCCAGTATGATCAAGATTAAGAACACTATGCCGCCACCAACTATGCTGATCTCTAATGAGCTGATAACGATCACCTCCTATTCTCCAAAAAAGCGGCTTATTTTCTGCCAAAATAAGCCGCGCTGTAACTCTTAAGCAAGCGCTGCAAGCGACCGCCAATCGCGAAATAAATCGCAAAGTTTCCGATGGCGTGCGTTATATCGTGCGGTAAGCCTGCTAAATAATATGCAATGATCCTTTTAGTGAACAGCAGACCGTTAAGAGAAACAATCATGCCGTAGATTATTCCGGTAAACCCCGCCACGACTGACGATATAATTAGATAGTTACTCCAGCGGCTTTTCCCGTAAAAATAGCTGATCACTGCCACCACAGACCAGGCAAGGAGCTGGAATAAAGTCCAAACTCCATGCCCAAGTTGTAGATTGGATACCATGGTGCTGATCAAGACAACCAAAAGCCCCTGTCTTAATCCCAATCCCATGGTTGTTACCATAACAATAACTGTGGTAGGCTGCAGACCAGGAATTGGTGTCATTACAACCCTGCCCGCAACACTAGCAGCTGAAAGCATTGCTATAATCGCTAGTTCTTTTACTTTATTTCCTGCTACCATTTTCGTAAATCCCAGTGATAAACGTCTCCATCTTTAATCTTGTACTCGGCTGCTCCAACGAAGGCCATCTCACCATTGATGTCATACATCCAAGCGGTGCGCGCTTCTGTTGATGCGGCTCTGCCTTGAATTGAGGTTATGAACCCGTTTTGCTGCTCGATTACAAATTTGCGCTCCATCAATTCTAGCAGTGTATAGTTGGTGTCTTTACTCAGTTTAAAGTAATAGACAATCGGATTTTGACCATTGTTTTCACTGAGAATAACCTTGATGTTGATCGTATCACTCTCGGACAATGCGACTGCTGAAAACAGCCCTACAACCACAAGTGCTGCTAAAACTGCCAAATAAAGCGATCTGCTTTTCACAGTGATCCCCTCCAAAAAACTTCATTAGATTGTCATGGCTCCAAAGCCGCCATCAACTCTTACCAAAGATCCAGTAACATAGCTGGAAGCTTTTTCAGATGCTAACCAGAGACATACACCCTGCAGCTCTCTTGGTTCGCCAAAGCGCTTCATTGGAGTGTGGCGCATGATATCTGCGACACGTTCTTCTGTTAAAATCCTGCGATTCTGCTCGGCTGGGAAAAAGCCGGGAATAATCGCGTTTACTCTAATGTTATATGGTGCTAATTCTCGAGCTAAATACTGAGTTATGTTATTGATAGCTGCTTTAGAAGCAGAATAAGTGAATACCTTAGACAGGGGTGGTCCTGATGAAACAGACGAAATATTGATAATGCTGCCGCCTGTTCCCTGCTCAATCATTTTCTTGGCGAAAATCTGGCAAGCTGCAACGCAGCCCCTGAGGTTAACAGCCATAATCTTGTCCCACTCTTCCATATCCAGCTCCAAAAATGGAGTGCTGCTGTTGACACCGGGAGCATACAGCAGGACATCAATTGTACCAGCCCATGCCTGAATATCATCTGCGGCTTTTTGGACTGATTCTAAATCGGTCACATCCGCGAAAAATGACTTGATTTCACCGCCAAGAGCACGCACCTCTTCTTCAACTTCGGGAGCAAGCTCCGGACTCATAACCACCGAGGCGATCTTTGCGCCATATTTAACAAAACCTTCAGTAATGGCGCGGGCAAGCGTGCTGTTTCCTCCCAGGATAACCGCTGTTTTTCCTTCTAAACTAAATAGATCGGACAATTTTTCCAGCCCCTTTCTAAAAATGTTTGTGTTCCACTCTTGATCTATTGTTGATCAGCGGATCAGATTGCCTTCGCTGTCAAACTCCCATTCATAAGGTTCTGTTAAGATCTCCAGATTTGGATGCTTCTCTACCTCTGGGATCATGGATTCAGAAACCTCTATTTGGCCTACTTCAAGGGTGTTTTTGATGCGTACCAAACGAACCTTGGTAAAATCAAGGATATTGCTGGTCTTTACAGCCGCTTGAATCGCTTCCCGATCATTGTCTAGAGTTGTTGGTATCTTTGTAGGTGCAACTACTGTTGAGGTCAGCCCATTGGCATATATTTTCTCATAATCCACCTTAGCCACACAGTATTTGGTCGTAAAATCAGCTGTACCGATTCCGTTAGCATTCCCCTCTGTTTCCTCTGTTAAATCAAGAATCACAATCTTAGTGACATCAGGACCGCCATAGGCATATGGAGTGGGATAGCGTCCCACCACATTAGGATCGAATCCATCGCCGCTGATGTTTTTCCCAATCTCATCAATTACCAGCACATCAATCTGGTCAAACCACAGCTTAGGCATATTAGCCTTGGCCAGCTCTAACAGCTTCTTTTCCTCTTCTTCGATGTTCTGCGCTGGGATTACTTGAATCTTCGCTACCCGGTCAAAGGCATTTTCTACAGTACCAACACCAAACAGCACCGGCAGTTTATCAATGATAACCTTGGCCATTGCCGGTACATGCTCAGCCATATGTTTAAAACCAAGCTGATGGCAGGCCTCTGCGCCTTTTTGCTTGCCAAGTCCAATACTCAGCATTTTCATCAGTCCGCTTTCGATCGGACCGCGAAACGCTGTATGGGGCTTGATACGGTTGATCACAACAATACCATCTGCCTCACAGGCATATCGATCAACATAAACCGGGAGACCATTTTCTAACTCACCAATCTTATTTACTTCCATCGATGAGCGAATTGGTGCTCCAACCGACTCCTCAGTAATGCCTAGGTGGCGGAGAACTTCCTTCTGGCCTTCAGCGGTGGCACCACCGTGACTGCCCATGCTGGGAACGATAAAAGGCTCCGCTTTCAGCTCCTTCAAAAACTCAACCGTAGTCCGAGTAATCGCTTCTATCTGATTAACTCCGCGGCTGCCTACAGCAATGGCAATCGACATACCCGGCTTAATCATCTCCCTAATTTCTGGTGCCTGGAGTCGGGCTCTCAACTCTCCCACTACATCATCTAACTGATCAGCGTCGAAGCGCTGTTTTACCTTTACCATTTTCGGGATCGGTATGTGGCGAACTAACTCAGATACAATCCCCACAAAATCACCTTCTTTGCTGTATATTCTGTGATTATTATACACTAAAATAGTTGTAGTTTACACTTCGAGAGTTTAAAAGTAAAATCCTTCCGCTAAATGTAAGTTATCCAGTTCACTTACCCTTGACAATCAGGGGGGTAATCTATATAATTTACTGAAAGAAAATCGGCTCCCTCGGGCTGAGTTTCTTTTTCGATTATAAAGGGGGAACCGCCATGGTTATTGTCATGAAGCCAAATACTCCGGTCCAGGAAATCGAAGCGATCAAAAATCGGCTGCTCAAGCTAGGATTTGAGATCAATTTCTCACAGGGTGAAAACTATACTGTAATTGGATTAATCGGAGATACCATTCATCTGAATGAGAGTCAATTTGAAGCCAATCCCTTTGTTGACCGGATTTTAAGAGTCCAGCATCCTTTTAAGCGGGTCAGCCGCACTTTCCATCCTGAGGACACTGTTATTGATATTGCCGGTCATAAAATCGGGGGCGGCAATGTCCTAATGATCGCAGGACCCTGCTCTGTTGAAAGCAGAGACCAACTGATGACAATTGCTCAACAGGTGAAATTAGGCGGTGCCGATCTCCTCCGCGGCGGAGCATTCAAGCCCCGTACTTCCCCTTACAGCTTTCAAGGATTAGGTGAAGAGGGGCTAAAACTTCTGCAGGAAGCAAAAGAATTGACCGGAATGCCGATTGTAACAGAATGCATGTCGGTTGATACTGTGGACTTGATCGCTGAATATGCGGATGTGATTCAGATTGGAGCCCGCAACATGCAGAACTTTGCCCTGCTGAAAAAAGTGGGTCAAACTGATCGGGTGGTGCTGTTAAAACGTGGTTTGTCTGCCACGATTGAGGAGCTGCTGATGGCTGCAGAGTATATTCTTGCTGCCGGTAACGACAAGGTCATTCTGTGCGAAAGAGGAATTCGCACATTTGAAACATATACCCGCAATACCCTCGATATCAGCGCGATTGTTGCAATCAAAGAGCTTTCTCATCTGCCCGTTGTCTGCGATCCCAGCCATGCGGCCGGAAAATGGCGGATGGTTGAGCCTTTAGCCAAAGCGGCCATTGCTGCTGGTGCTGATGGACTGATGGTCGAAGTTCACCACGAACCGGAAACAGCCTTATCAGATGGCAGTCAATCGCTGAAACCTGAAAGATTTAAGCAGCTGGTGGCATCTGTCAAGCAAATCCAAGCAGTAAGTCAAACACATATCCTATAGAAAGAAGTCCCAAGCAGCGCTTGGGACTTTATTGTTGCTCATTTTACTGATATGAACCCCGCTCTGTATTTTCGACTCCCGGTGTCGGGATCGTCATGAACCTCATATCCTTTCCGCCATCCGGCACTCTGCCAAAGCTGATGTTCCGAGGAATCTCTACCGCCGGCAGGAAGTCCACCAACCTCAGCTCCGCATCCGAGAGAATAATCGGTTCCCCTGCTGCGCTGATGTTGAAATTCGTGTGCAGTTCGCCATTGATGACAGTATCTTTGCTTGATGCAAAAATCAGCAGGTAAGTTCCTGCCTTAATTACTGTACCGTCAGGAATCCGCCACTTGTCTACCTGATTATCTGAGTCACTTAAGTAGAATCCGGATAAGTCAACATCCCGCTCATGGGGGTTGTACAGTTCAATCCAGTCAGGGCTGTCTCCGTAGCGATCGCGAATTACTCCTCCATTAGAAGACATAACCTCGTTAATGTAAACCAGCTGAGCAGTAATCTCAGGCAGACTAAGCGGCTCGCGTACGGCAATATTCTGCCAGTATGGTCTAACAGGTGCATAATCATCCGATCGAGGATCGGCAAACAGTGGATTATCGCGGATATCGACTTCCGCATCGATTCCCAATCCCTTCAGGTTTTGGAGTGCCCCTTGCTCCATCAAGCTGCCAATAACAGTTAAATCAGATACACCAGTATTGCGGATATTCAATCTGCGCAGGTTAGTCAACCCCGCAATTACTTCTATTTGGTCACCTACCATAACGTTGCGCATGATCAGCGTTTCCAAATTCTTCAAATTAGCGATTACACTGAGATCAACAGCAGGCGTGGAATGAAGGTTTAAATACTGCAGATTGGTGAGATTCTTAACAGGGCTTAAGTCAGTCACCAAGGTTTCTCTCAAATTTAAGCTTTTCAGCTTAGTTAGGCTTTGAATCGGGCTCAAGTCGCGAATCGGGTTTCCCCTCAAATCAAGCGATTCCAGATTATTAAGCTGCTCGATGCCTGCCAATGAGGATAACCCGAGTTCCCGCAGATCAAGAGTTGTAATCTGTTTTAAATCATCGCCTGCGTTAATTCTGGCCAACTCCAGCTTTACCGCCAACTCCAGCAGTGGATCGGTAAAAGCCAGACCAGCAGTTCCCAACACGAGCACCATTATCAGCGCTGCCAGCATCAATTTTACATGCTTCATGTAAATCACCTCTCTAAAGGATTAAAAATGGGTTGTAGACTCATAACTGCCACTTACATAGATACGCTGCTGCGCACTAACTCCCATCGGCATGCGCAAAAGAGCAGCGGACGGCTTAACCAGATCCGGTCTTGCTAATGCAATGCTCTGCATATACTTGCTGTTTGCCACCCATTTGAGTCCGTACTGCTGCACACACGAACTCAACCAGCGCGGCTGTAAACCCATGCATTTGATCTCCAAAATTGCTCCTCTGCCGTAATGGGTTCGAAATATCGGCCGTTCCGGAAAAAGATCTGCGGCGGCTGCGCTGCGGATATTAGTGTCGAATGTGATCCTCAGATTGTCTACTCTCTCAGTACGCAGGCCTTGACGGTCATACTCGATAATTACTTTAGGCCTAAGATTGCGCAGATGCACCAAGCGCTCAAATTCGATTAAAACCGGATTGTCGTTGGGGGGAAAATGTCTCGTCTCCATAAAGGTCTGGTAGCTGGAATATGTAATAAAAGTGCTGTATTTGAGGGAGTGATTTCCCCGTTTAGTCTTTAGCTCCACCGAAAGGCGGTCTGAAGGTTCCGGGCTGTAGGAGCGGATCCTCAGTTTTATCCGGCCCCAAAAACCGCCTAAGTTCTCATTTAAGCTGTGGTAATCATCGGTGTCAAAATACAAGCTCCGAACATAGTAAGGTCCGTCTCGGGAGAAATTATCCAGCTCCATGCTGCAGGCAGCCATATGATTCCGCACTTGATACAGCTGAGTGGTTTCTAATAGGTATTTATGTTCACATCTCTCAATCACGCGCACAGGTCAACATCCTTTAGATCGTATTAGATTATAGCGGTAAAGCGAGCTGCGGAGCTAACAGAGAAACCTCAGAAACTTGATCCAGTTTGCTGATGGAGCCGACAAGCTGATCCATTAGGTCTTGATTGACTTTC
>DURM01000051.1 GCA_012837335.1 Bacillota bacterium | reverse complement strand
TCGCCCATTAAAGCGGTACGCGAGCTGGGTTCAGAACGTCGTGAGACAGTTCGGTCCCTATCTGTCGCGGGCGCAGGAGATTTGAGAGGATCTGTCCCTAGTACGAGAGGACCGGGATGGACGCACCACTGGAGTACCAGTTGTACCGCCAGGTGCACGGCTGGATAACCAAGTGCGGAACGGATAAGCGCTGAAAGCATCTAAGTGCGAAGCCGACCTCAAGAAGAGATCTCCCACAGTATTAAACTGGTAAGACCCCTCATAGATGATGAGGTAGATAGGCCAGGTGTGTAAGAGCAGCAATGCTTTTAGCTGACTGGTACTAATAGGTCGAGGACTTGACCTATAAAGATTAGAATAGCATCTGTTGTGCAGCTTTGAGAGTGTCCTCCATCAATTTATGGAGAGGAAGACACGAAATCTTCTTGGTGGTAATAGCGGAGGGGATCACCTGTTCCCATCCCGAACACAGTAGTTAAGCCCTCCAGCGGCGATGGTATTGCCACATCTCGTGGTGAGAGAGTAGCTCACTGCCAAGAACTAAATTTGCGGAGTTTCACCAAATGGTGGAACTCTTTTTTTATGCCTAATTTGCAGTGTTTTGCACTTGCACAGGAGATAATTTCATGCTATTATAATACCTGATACCAGTAGGGGGTATATATTGTTTGAAATGGAAAAGGAGTGGACTGTGAATGGTCTCCAATGCTGCTTCATCTTATTCTAACCGCAGAACGTTTATGCTGCAGAAGTACACATGGCCGCTTACTCTGGTAATTGCGGTGGGTGGGCTGTGGTGGCCCCGTTTGGGTCTTTTAGTAATTCCCATTATGCTTACACTGCTGTCGGTCTCATTTTTCCGAGGAAGATTTTGGTGTGGCAATTTCTGCTCGCATGGCAGTCTCTTTGAGTATGTGCTGGGAACAGTTAGCAGGAAGCGTCAAATACCGAAGCTTATCAAATCCCCAGTTGTGGTGTGGGGTTTTCTAGCATTCTTTGGTTATAGTATTGTTCGGCGTTTGATTGCGGTGGCAGCGCTGTGGGGTGAGAGTGGATTTTGGGACCGCCTGGGATTTGTATTTGTGGTCCCCTATCTAATGGTATTGATTGTAGGTGGGATTGCTGCGGTATTAATTCGCCCTAGAACATGGTGCAGCTTTTGTCCCATGGGTACAATGCAGAAACTGTCATACAAACTCGGGCAGCTATCCGGTGCTGCCCGGTTAACTGACCGGAAAGTTACTATTTCCGATTCGGATAAGTGCCGCTCCTGCAGAAAGTGTGCTGTGGTATGTCCGATGGAACTGTCGCCTCATCTCAATTTTTCGGACAAAAACCAATTTGACAGCCTTGACTGCATTCGCTGCGGTAAATGCGTTGCCGCTTGTCCGTTTAAGCTTCTCACAATTGAGAAAGCATCTTAATAAAAAATGAGCTAGGCAGAGGTGCCCAGCTCAAACTAGTCAGCTAGAATACAAGGTCGCAGGCTTCCGGCGGCATCCAGTGAGGAGGTTTATCATGCCATTTGACATTGCATCCGATTGGGTTGGTAATAGGTGTTGTTATTTCTTCTCCAGCAACCAGCTGACTCAGGGCATTATCTAAGTCGTTCACTGTGATTCTGCTGGCATCCTTGGGATTATCAACCCCGCGGCCTGTGTACACGAGCTTCCGCTCTTCGTCAAAGACATAAAAATGAGGTGTGCGTAGTGCTCCGTAGGCCAGAGCTACCTCTTGGCTCTGGTCGCGGAGATAGACCCAGGGGAATTTCTGCTCTTCCATCCGCTTAACCATGTGTTCAAAAGAGTCCTCTGCGTAGGTTTTTTCGCTGTTTGAATTTATTCCCACAAAGACTACACCATGATTCCGGAATTTTTCGGCAGTCCGCCTGGTAACTTCATCGGATCCAACTACATATGGACAGTGATTGCAGGTAAAGAAAATCACGAGATATTTTGCATGATCAAAGTCGCTTAAAGAATAGGTTTTCCCGTCAGTAGCAGGCAAACTGAAATCTGGTGCCTTGTGTCCTAACTCCAGAGTAAACGCCATTATAAAACCCCCTTTTGAATATTGGGCATCACCTTTGCCATTATTATCTCAAATTTTGTGGTAAATGCAAGGACAGGTAGGATAAAATTGATATATTATTGTTGTTTTTTCTTGTTGCGTATTCTGTTCATGCGTGGTATAATTAGAAAAATTTAATAAGAAGGAGAGCTGAGTTGAGTTGAGAAGAGCTAAGATGAGTTTGTACGATTTAGTGTTGGCTGCTCTGTTGTTGGGAATTGGTTTGATTCTGCATGCTGTTTTCCCCGGGATCTTTGCGGGAATGAAACCTGACTTTTCCTTGATTATGCTGTTTGTGATCTTGATGCTGACAGCAGATAAACGTGTCGGGTTTATCGCGGGAATTGCAACGGGAATTATTACTGCGCTGACGACCACCTTTCCGATGGGTGAGATACCGAATGTGATTGATAAGCTGGTAACTACAGCTGCGGTGCTTGCAATGCTGCGGATTGTACCGAAAAAAGTACTAGTACCTGTGGTAGGAGTTGTCGGTACTTTAGTGAGCGGCATTACATTTTTGACTTCCGCAGCAGTAATAGCGGAGCTGCCCGCATCATTTACTTCATTAATGGGTATGGTGGTGCTTCCAGCAGCGGCTATTAATACGGTCGGACTGTTTCTGCTGTATCCGATAGCAGTTAAGTTATACGCTATCAATAAGGCGGGTTCCCGTATTACAACTGCACCTACTGAGAAGTAACACACAGCTTTAATACAAATATTTTAAGCATTGGTAAATCCACTCGGATCTGCCAATGCTTTTTTTAATGAAAAAGGCCCTGTCTGTTTTGAGACAAGGCCTGAGTTAGGTCGGGTAATATTTATTTTTATAGTTTAGCTAAAACGATGAAGTTTAGGATAAACAGTATTGTTGATACCCAGAGAACGGGGTGAATCTCCTTTGCTTCGTTCTTAAATACTTTAACGATGCAGTAGAAGATAAATCCTGCAGCAATACCGTAAGAAATGCTGTAGCAGAGTGCCATGAAGATTCCGGCAAAGAATGCAGGAACAGCATCTTCAAAGTTGGTCCAGTTGATTTCGCTGAATGCGGAAAGCATCATGATACCGACAATAACTAGAGCTGGAGTGGTAGCAGCTGACGGAATTGCGCTGATTACCGGTGCAAAGAATGCGCTGAGTAAGAAGAGGGCTGCAACTACTACACTGGTCAAACCGGTGCGTCCACCTGCTCCGATTCCGGCTGCACTCTCAACATAAGTGGTGGTATTGGATGTACCGAAGATTGCTCCGATGGAAGTTGCTGTAGCGTCAGCAAACAGCGCTTTATCCATTTTTGACTTAAATCCGGTGCTGGTCTCTAAAGCCTGTTGGTCTTCTTCGGAGAAGATTCCGGACTTGCGTCCAGTACCGATGAAAGTACCGATTGTGTCAAATGTGTCTGCTAAGCTGAAAGCGAAGATAGTCATCAGAACCATAGGAATTTTGCTGGCATCGCTGAACAGTGACAGCAATCCTGGGTTGCCGAAAGCAGCGCCAAATGTTTCTGGGAGCTGGGATAAGGCTTCGGAAAAGCTGATGGTGTCGCCAAGTTCAGTTACGCCAAACGGAATTCCCAGAAGTGTGGTAACAATAATACCGATAAAGATTGCCCCAGGAACTTTTCTGATCAGCAGGACAACTGTTAATGCAATTCCGAAGAGCGCAAGTAAAATACTTGCTGAGTTAAGCGAGACAAGTTCCGGAACGCCGGCGCCAAAGTTGAAAAGTCCAATGTTAACAAATCCAAGGTATGCAATGAAGATACCGATTCCACCGCCGATGGCATTTTGTAGGCTTTCTGGAATCGCCTTAATGATCAGTTTGCGGATGCGGGTAACAGTAATGAGAATGTTAATTACACCGCAGAGGAATACCATTGCAAGTGCTTCCTGCCATTTGAAACCGAGTGCAAAAACTACAGTAAAAGTAAAGAATGCGTTTAAGCCCATACCTGGAGCTTGAGCGTATGGTACATTGGCGAACAGACCCATAACCAGAGTGCCGATAATTGAAGCTATGATTGTTGATAGAAATACTGCACCCCACGGCATTCCAGTTTGAGACAAGATGTCTGGATTTACCATGATAATGTAGGCCATGGCAAAGAATGTGGTAAATCCGGCGAGAACTTCAGTACGCACATTTGTACCATTCTCTTTCAGCTTGAAAAAGTTCTCCATTTTGATTCCTCCATTTTTAATATTGCTTATATTCAGGGTTTAGAGACCCCTAAAGCCGAAATAAAAAAGGCAGCTGATGAGTGTTCGTTCAGCTGCCTTAACTTTATTTTTCCAATTTGAGGAAACAAAAAGTTAACGCACAATGAACACTCATAGCGTAGGCAATATAGGTTGCCACGTAGAGACTCTAGCACCAAATTTGCTAGTTTATATGAGCGTGTGCCATTTATATTTTTAATATTAAATTACATACCCACGTTACCACAAAACATGATAGAAGTAAAGAGTTTTTTACACAAGCCCGTTGCGATTAGCGTAAATAGCGGCTTGAGTTCGATCTTCGCATCCTATTTTCGACAAAATATTAGATACATGAGTTTTAACAGTTTTTATTCCAATAAAAAGAGTATCAGCGATTTCCTGATTAGTCTTGCCATTTCCGATCAGCTTCAGTACTTCCAGCTCGCGGTTGGTCAATGACTCATGGGGTTTAGGCTCTCTTCGCATTGATTGCAGCACTTTTACAGCTGCTGCTGGCTCGATAATCGCTTGATTATTAACCGCGCAGCGGATCGCATTGACGATTTCATCTGCTTTTGCAGTTTTCAGAAGATAGCTGATCGCCCCCGCTTCTAAAGCTGGAATAATGAGGGACTCATCAATGAAGCTTGTCAGCACGATTATTTTTATCTGGGGATTTTTACTTAAAATCTGTTTGGCTGCTTCCACTCCGTTTACCGGTTCCATAATTAAATCCATTAATATAACATCGGGAACCTGGGTTTCGCAGAATTTGATCGCAGCTTCCCCGTTTTCTGCTTCGCCAATAATAGTAATATCTGCTTCTGTTTCCAAGTAGGAGATTAATCCCAGCCGCACCATTTCATGATCATCAACCACCAGAACTTTAATGGTATCTTTTCTCAACTTTCCACCTGCTTTCTGATTGGAATTCTGATTTCCAGTCTGGTTCCTCTGCCGGGAATTGTAATCCACTCTGCTGTTCCGCCCAGCTGGTGAGCTCTTTCTTTGATGGTGCGAATACCATAAGAAGTGTGATGAATATCTGCTTCACTGAAACCTACTCCATCATCTTCGATGGTTAAGCGAACTCGGCGCCCACTGTCAAGACTTTCGAGTTTAATTTGCACCTGAGACGCCTGAGAATGTCTAAGCACATTAGCCAGTCCTTCCTGGAGAATCCGGTATAAGTGATTCTCAATGTGCGGCGGTAAATCGATGTCAGCAAGTTCTAGATGGCATTTTATAGGCATTTTTGCGGTCAGTTCATCTGCTAAGGAGCGGGCCGCATCGGCCAGATTTAGCTCTTCGAGGGTTTGCGGCCTAAGCTGGAGAAGGAGAGCTCTCATTTCAGCTTGGGCTTTTACAGCGGATTTTTCAATATGTCGGAGCAGTTCGGCGGCCCGCTGCGGATTCTGCTCGAAGATCTTGGCTGCGGAAGCGCTGGTTAGAGAAATTGCAAACAGCTGCTGGCTGACTGCATCGTGCAGCTCTTGAGCCAATCGCTGGCGTTCTTCGGTAACAGCCAGTGAACGAGCCTGCTGAATCAGCGCTTCGTTTTCTTGAGCCAATGTCTGGAGAGAACCTACTTGAGCATCAATGCGGTCGGCCATTTCGTTAAAAGCTGTTGCTATTTCTCCTAAATCGCGATCGTCAATGAAAGGGAGTCGGAAGCTTAGATCGCCATAAGCAAGAGTTTTGACTCCTAAAGTAATCTCATTGATCTTATTGTGGAGACTGCGGGAAAATTGAAAGCCAAAAATAGCACCCGCAACAACTGCGGTCGTGACTGCAGCTAGAACCAGCGTGACCATAGCGCCAGGTTCCAGATTAATGTTGTGGAAATTTAAAGTGACACCTACCATGACCAAGCAGAATGAAACAATTACAGCGCTGCCGAAAGCGTAATATCCGATCCATTTCCAGCGAAAGTTCTGCATTTCACTCGCTCCTTTAACCGATCCGCCGCACGGTGATTTCACCGATTTTCAAGAAAACTCTTAAATTTAACTTCCGCTCTGCTTCATCATAGTCTGGAGTTTTTAATTCGAGACTTCTTGCGATCCCTTCAGCTCCGTGGTCTAAAACGCGGATTTCGCCAATGCCTATATTGCTTTTTACATTTAGAGGCAGATCGTGAGGAATATAAATTGTGATATCGCCGATAGAACCGTTTATATCGAAGAAAATCTCTTTGTTAGGAACCACCGCCTTGGTCAGATCCAGCTTTACATCTCCAATGAAATGGTTAAGGTACAGATCTTCGACATACCAGGCTTCTCCACTGCGGGAAAAGTCGCCGATAATGGGTGAACTACTGCCCGAGCCTCTTTTAGATTTGAGCATGAGCTCCAGGCCAAGGACAATCACCAAGATTGGCCAGACGATGCCCCAGTTAAGAGAAAAACCGGGATAGCCCGAGCGCCGCAGAACCAGATTCAAACCACCGAGGATCAGCACAATTCCTAAAATCAATGAGGATGATTTTTGACCGCGAAAGCGGGAAAAGAGTGCATCCCAAACGATGCGCACACCCCACAGGATCAAGAAAACCGGCCAATAGCGGATTAAAGCCTGCAGGGGTGTAATTGGGATCATACCTAAGTTTGCCAGCAAATAGCCAACTCCGATCAGGATAATTAGAAGCGGTAAGCCTACATTGAATGAGTGATTCATAAAATCCCAGCTCCTTTAAGGACCAAATTCATTATGATTGCAGTTCTTTCCTTCCAGTTTAATTATAACGCTTTCTAGTTAATCTGGGAACGGACCGCGGCAGGGAGTTATCTCGGTCTAAAGTTGGAGCGTATGATTAATAAAATGTAATAAAAGCAAAATTTAGGTAGGGAATATTCAATAAAAGTCGAATAGTAGATATAGATTAAGTAGCAATAATTTACAGATACGCTCCAGCAGATGCAGTGAACTATCGGCAGGAAGGAGGTGCAGTCCGTCTAAAACCTTTGCTTCAATCAAGTAAAGTTGATTACTCGAAGGAGGTTAGAAAAAATGAAACGGACTTTAGCGGTAATACTGCTGGCTAGTTTATTGGTGGGAGTTTTAGCTGTCGGTTCGGCAGCTGAGGAAGAGATCGTTCTTAGAGTTTCATGGTGGGGATCACAGGGAAGACATGATCGGACATTGGCGGTAATTGAATTGTTCGAATCCAAGTATCCTCACATTACAATCGAACCTGAGTTTGCAGGCTGGGAAAACTACTGGGAAAGAATTGCAGCACAAGCTGCGGGAAGAAACCTTCCTGATGTGTTCCAGCAGGATATGCAGTATCTAGATTTATACGGCAGCCGCGGCATGCTGCTGGATTTAGGTCCATATGTTGAAAGCGGCGCGATTGATACTACCCACATTTCTGATTCCGAGCTTGCTGGCGGTATGCTCAACGGCAAACTGCTGGCTATCAACCTCGGCAGTAATGCGATGGTAGGAATTTATGATCCCGAACTGTTTGCGCAGGCAGGTATCGAACCTCCGGGACCGGAGTGGACATGGGATGATTATCTCGAGCTCGGCCGCACAGTTGTTGACAAGCTGGGCATCCACTGGGCAACTCAGTTCCCCGGCAACTTCTTCCATGCCTTCCATCATGTGCTGAGACAGCATGGCTATCCGTTTTATGCGCCGGATGGCTCCGGTTTAGGCTGGGATGATGATAAGCTTCTCGAAGATTTCTTAGCACTTGAGCTGCAGCTGTACAAAGAAGGTGTCTTTGCTTCGCCGGCTCTGCGCGATGAAATCTCATCGGTAGAAGAGGATCTGCTGGTGACCAGACAGGCTGCTACAGCATGGGCATGGAGCAACCAAATTGTTGCGATGAGCTTGGCAGCGGATCGTCCGCTAGGATTGATCACTCTGCCGAAGGCTAAAGACCAAGTAAAAGAAGGTCTCTATATTAAGCCGAGTATGTTCTTCTCGGTTGCTGAATCATCGCCGCATAAAGATGCAGCAGTTCTGTTTATCGACTTCTTCACCAATGATGTTGAAGCGAATAAGATTTTAATGGCTGAGCGGGGAGTTCCGATTTCATCTGCTGTGAGAGAAGCCCTGCAGCCATATCTGACTGAAGTGCAGGTTCAGATGTTTGAGTACTTAGACTTAGCAAGTCAGCACAGCAGTGCGATTGATCCTCCGGAACCGGCAGGACATCCGGAAGTTAACCGCACTCTCGATGACCTGCAGAGCATGGTGCTGCACGAAGAAATTACACCAGCTGAAGCAGCTAAGCGATTCAGACAAGAAGCAACACGCATTCTGCGGACTAGATAAGCAGCAGCTCCCACAAAGGAAATTTTCCTTTGTGGGAGTTCCTGAAATGATAAGGGAGGCGAGCCAATTGAAAAAACCTGGGCTGTTCACAAGGATAGTGCGCTCCGATCATTTTGCAGGTTATGTGTTTATTGCACCCTGGTTGCTCGGATTTCTAGTAATAACCATTTTTCCGATCTTATTATCTCTATATCTTTCGTTTACTAAATACGACATTTTATCCTCACCCCGGTGGATCGGGTTGATGAATTATGAAACGATGTTCCAATATGATTATCTGTTTCCCGAGTCGCTGAAGGTAACTTTTAAATATGCTTTTACCTCAGTGCCGCTGCGGCTGCTTTTTGCTCTGTTCCTAGCTGTTCTTTTATCGCAAAACCGCAAGGGTGTCGGGATTTACCGCACTATTTACTATGTGCCTTCCGTTTTCGGCGGCAGTGTGGCAGTTGCAGTTATGTGGCGTCAGCTGTTCGGTGTTAATGGCGCGTTAAACTCAATCCTGACATCGGTTGGTGTAATCGATCAAAATGTGGGGTGGCTTACCGGGCCCAACACTGCCTTGTGGACACTGGTAGCTTTGGCAGTTTGGCAGTTTGGTTCACCAATGCTCATTTTTTTAGCTGGACTAAAGCAGGTGCCATATTCTCTGTATGAGGCGGCGATGATTGATGGAGCCTCGTCCTGGCAGCGGTTTATCCGAATCACTCTACCAATGATTTCTCCGATTATTTTCTTTAATTTTCTGGTTCAGATTATCAATGGATTTATGATGTTCACGCAGGCGTTGATTGTTACTAACGGCGGGCCGCATAACCGCACGCTGCTCTATGTGCTTTATGTGTATCGGAAGGCATTTACCGACTACAGCATGGGTTACGCCTGCGCACTGGCCTGGGTTATGCTGCTTATTGTCGGTGTGCTTACTGCAATTATCTTTAAGACATCATCATATTGGGTCTTTTATGAGACCAGGGGGGATGAGAGATGAGCCGCAAAACTAAACAGCGCATTAGGACTGTATGCTATCATTTGTTTACAATAGCCTTAGCGGCACTGGTGTTTTATCCGGTCCTGTGGTTGATCGCCAGCTCTTTAAAGCCGCAGTCAGAAATATTTGCGCAAGCCCATTCTCTCATCCCCAGTGAGTTTCGATGGGAGAATTACCTGCAGGGTTGGAAGGGATTCGGACGCACCACTTTTGCCACCTTTTTCCGCAATTCATTCATCATCACGATTGCCTCTACTATTGGGCAGGTAGCCAGCTCTGCTTTGGTGGCCTATGGATTTGCGCGGATCAACTTTTTTGGCAAAAAGTTTTTGTTCGCCTGTGTAATACTGACAATGCTGATTCCGGCTCAGATCCTGATGATTCCCCAGTATCTGCTGTTCAATTATTTCGGTTGGGTTAATACTTGGAAACCACTGATTATTCCCTCTTTTTTTGGAGTTCCGTTTTTCATCTTTTTGATTATCCAGTTCATCCGCGGTATTCCGTATGAGCTGGATGAATCAGCTAAAATCGATGGCTGCGGCCGGTTTGGAATTTTCTTCCGGATAATCCTGCCAAATATTGTTCCGGCTCTGGTTACAGCCACAATCTTTGCTTTCTACTGGAAATGGGAAGACTTTATGGGACCACTGATTTACCTGCAGTCTGCTGAATTATATCCGGTTTCACTGGCATTGCGGCTGTTTTCTGACCCCGCTGCAGTAACTAACTGGGGGGCAATGTTTGCGATGTCGGTAGCATCATTGGTTCCGGTTTTTATCATTTTTGTGATGTTCCAGAAATATCTGGTGGAAGGTATTTCGACTACTGGTTTGAAAGGATAAGCTTCATAAGAGATCAGAGCTTCTCTGTACCTGAGAAGCTCTGAACACTCACTCAATGTCAAGCGTTATATCGATTTCTCCATCTGATTGTCCCCGATTCATATCTAATACCCCAAGTGCTACATTAGCCAAACCAAAACCCAGCAGCCCCGGAGCGAACTTGCTGTTCCTGCTTCTGCGCATAAGGCTGTAGCCTATTCCGGAAGCTGCGGCACCGAGCGCAGTTACAACGATATTAGTAGTATTGGGTTTCATGCTATCCCTCCTAAATCTAGTTTACCCTCGATTTATTGGAAAACTTGTGGAGTTATCAGGCTGTCCAGCCAAAAGCAGGATATATAATATTTTTCAAGAAGGATAACAAAATGTGGACCTACACACACAGCGGCACAGCTGAATATCCTGTAGTGGGGTGATAGATTTGCTGTGTGATTTATGTGGAAAGGATTATGACAGCAGGGGAATAGAAATAAACAAGATCCATATCTGCAGTGAGTGTGAGCAGAAGATAATAACGACCGGCGCGTTGGATCCTGATTATCCTCTTTGGATCGAGCGGGTTAAAACGATTTGGGATCAGGTTGCACTGATGCCAAGCCCCCACTATGAGTAGTAAAATCTGCAGCCGCTCCTGATCAGGTTCGGGTCAGGAGTTTTCGTGTTTTGACCGCCGGGACAAGCAGGAAGAAAGAGGAACCGCAGAGTTGGCGCCGAATTTTAACTAGAAGAGGTTTTTTGATGAATCAAGGAGTTTTCATTACGTTTGAAGGTATAGATGGGGTGGGTAAGTCCACCCAGTTAGATTTGCTGTATAGTAAGTGTCTGGAGTTAGGTTATTCACCGGTTCGGACAAGAGAGCCGGGAGGAACTGAGCTCGGCAAGCGGATCCGCCAGCTGCTTTTGGATCCTGCTTCAGGTGAAATCAGCGCTCAAGCAGAGATGCTGCTGTACGCTGCTGACCGTGCTCAGCACGTGGCGCAGGTAATTAAACCGGCGCTTGAGGCCGGCAAGATCGTTTTGTGTGATCGCTACATGGACTCAACGTTGGCATATCAGGGCTATGGTTTAGATCGGGATGTGTCTCTGATTCGTCAGGTCAATTGCTGGGCAGTAGATGGCCTTATGCCCCAGATCACATTTTGTCTGGATCATGACCCCCAGATTGTGCTCAAACGCACTCGTGGTGACCGGATCGAACAGCGAAACCTCGAATACTATCAGAAAGTGAGGATGGGTTATCATAAAATTGCTGAGCAGGAGCCGGATCGGTTTTTCCTGATCGATGCCAGCGACACAATTGAACAGGTTTTTGACACGATATGGGATATTATTGCAAGGAGGGGTATTCTGTGAAGCTTGTGATTACGATTATCCAAGATACTGAAGTAACACAGATGCTGAACAGATTAACCGATAACGGTTTCAGCGCGACAAAGCTGGCAAGCACCGGAGGATTTCTGAAGGCCGGTAATACTACACTGCTTATCGGAGTTGAAGATCATAAATTAGAAAAAGTTCTAGAGCTGTTAAAAGGAGCAGCTGTGTTTGTCCTGAACGTAGAACGCTTTGAGAGGATTTAGTCTTGGAGGTATTCCATGAAAATTAGTGAGCGGCGCACCCGCGAACAATTTATTAAAGGAAAAAAAGACAGCCGGCGGCTGAACGTTGTTCACAGCCCGTTTTTAGAAACGCTCCAAGAGAAAAATGAAGAAAAGATCGATTTGGATCTAGCATTGGAGAATATAGATAAGTTAGGGAAGCAGCTGCGGGACAAACCGACGCTGATCAACTTGAAGAATTACAAAACCGCAGTGCGGGCATTCCTGCAGGAAGCAGTAAAAACCGCGTATGCTGTTACTGAACAGCGGTTTGTTGATCGGTTCGGACGCAGGAGAATGTTCCTGCTTGTAGCTAAAGTGGACGAGAAGCTGGAAGAATTAACGCGGATGGTATTGAATCAGCAGGATAATGCTTTAAATTTGGCAGCTAAGTTGGATGAGATTCGCGGTCTGCTGCTGGATATAAATTCCTAGTGTAGGTGAGACTGGTGCGGTTAGCAGATATAATCGAACAAAAAACAGCAGTCCAAACTCTAAAGCGCGCAGTTGAGTTAGAGCAAACAGCTCATGCTTACCTATTTCATGGGGACAGGGGAATCGGAAAAACGACGACTGCGGTTAGTTTTGCTAAGCAGATCCTCTGCGAAAACAGAACTGCCTGCGGCAGCTGTCCCGAATGTTTGAAATTCGAGCGCAGGAACCATCCCGGCGTGCGGGTGTTAGAACCAGTGGGTACTGCGATCAAAATAGAGCAGATTCGCGAACTGCAGGAGCAAGTGCATTACTCGCATGAGCACTACCTAGTTTGGATTATCAGAGATGCTCATAAGATGACAGTGCAGGCTGCTAACAGTTTTCTCAAACTGCTGGAAGAACCTCCGGCACAGACAGTTTTTGTATTAATCACAGACAATCTGCAGCAGATTCTGCCAACAATTAAATCTCGCTGCCAGCTGATTAGTTTCAGGCGCTTAAGCGATGAGGCTGTTGCCGGCGCACTTCGCAGCAGAATTGATGCAGCCAATGTCAGTGATGAAACAATAAATTTAATTACTAAAATGGCTCACGGTTCTATTGGCAGAGCGCTGGAATTATGGGATAGTCCACTGCTTAAACGGCGCAAGTGGGTAATTGAGCAGCTGATTCAACTGCCGCAGATGAGCATTCCCGAGGTATTGGGACTGAGCTACCGCTGGGATGAAAACCGCGAGGTAGTTGATGTTGATCTAACATTGATGCTGCATTGGTATCGTGATCTCTGGTGCTTAAAGCAGGGTTTGGATGATCATATCTATAACTTGGATTACCTGAATGAATTATCAGTGATTTGCCAAAAATATAGTTTGTCAGCGCTGCAGGAGATTACAGCGCAGATTATTGATATGTCAGCGAAGTTGGAACGCAATGTTCGCATCAGATTTTTAATGGGAAATTTGTTACTTCAAATAAGAAAAGGAGTATTAGCATAGATGGTTAAAGTCGTTGGAGTGAGATTTAAGAAGGCGGGGAAAGTGTACTATTTTGATCCCGGTGATTTAGATATACAAGTAGGACAGCATGTTATTGTGGAGACTGCGCGGGGAACCGAGTACGGAGAAGTTGTGGTAGGCATAAAAGAAGTGCAGGAAGAGGATGTAGTTCAGCCTCTGAAACAGGTGATTCGGATTGCCACCGAAGAAGATAATCGCCATATGGAAGAAAACAGGGTGAAGGCAGCTAAAGCTTTTGATGTCGGGCTGGAAAAGATTGAAAAGCACGGCCTCCCCATGAAACTGATTGACTCTGAGTATACCTTCGATGATTCAAAGCTGATTTTTTATTTTACAGCCGATGGACGAGTCGATTTTCGGGAGCTGGTTAAAGATTTAGCCAGTGTGTTTAAGATTAGAATCGAATTAAGACAAATTGGCGTCAGGGATGAAGCTAAGGTAATCGGCGGGCTGGGCCCCTGCGGCAGGTCTTTGTGCTGCTCGACTTTTTTAGGGGATTTTGAGCCGGTCTCGATCCGCATGGCGAAGGAGCAGAACCTATCGCTCAACCCAACCAAGATTTCCGGAATCTGCGGACGCTTAATGTGCTGTCTTAAGTACGAAGCCGATGTTTATAAGGAAGCGAAAGAGGAGCTGCCCTATAAAGGCTCGATCGTCCAGACTGCTTACGGAGAAGCGGAGGTAACGGATGTTGACCCTTTAGCCGGTCAAGTTACTGTGGAAGTTGATGATGAGTTTTATATTTTGGATAAAGAAGAGGTTGAAGAAGTAGCCCGGAACAAGACAAAGTCCGGCAAAAACTAGTTTTGTATTATACAATCTTGGAGAAAGCACTCGCTTAAAAGTATCTGCGGGTGTTTTCGCTTATTATTTGCTCATTCATGATCAGGAGGGGCAGTATGCTTTATGTTTGCGCTACACCTATCGGTAATTTAGAAGATATTACTCTGCGTGTGCTGAGGATTTTGCAGGAAGTAGATCTAATCGCCGCTGAGGATACCAGACAGACACGCAAGCTGTTAAGCCATTATCAGATCTCGCAGCAGTTGGTATCATTTCATAAATTCAATGAACATGAAAAGGCGGAGCAGATCCTGGAAATGCTTAGGCAGGGCAAGAAGATTGCACTGGTCAGCGATGCCGGAACCCCGGGAATATCTGATCCGGGAGCGGATTTGATAGCTAAAGTTATTGCTGCTGGTCTGCCGCTGACAGTGCTGCCGGGCGCCAATGCCTGCATTACTGCAGTGATTCAGAGCGGACTTCTTACCGGACCTTTTTATTTCCATGGATTTCTGCCGCGGAGGCAGTCGCAGATAGCTGAGGTTTTGGCTAGATTGAAGCTGCTTGCATGTCCACTGGTGTTTTACGAAGCACCACATCGCATTATCGCTTGTCTCGAGGCTTTAAAGGCACATCTTGGCGATCGGCGCTGCTCTGTATCGCGCGAGCTTACTAAAAAGTTTGAAGAAACTAAACGGGGAATGCTGTCAGAGCTGATAGCGTTCTTTAAAGATAATGCACCACGGGGAGAATTTGTGATCGTAGTTGAAGGAGCGGAAGAGGCTTTTGAATCAGAGGAGATAACAGAGGAAAGGATTCAAGCGTGCCTGCGGGAACAGCTTGCCCAGGGATTATCCACCAAGGATGCGGTTAAAACTGCCGCTAAAATCCTCGGTGTTAGAAAAAACGAGGTATATCAACAGGCGCTCGAACTTGAAAAGATTGAAGATTAGGGAGAGCTGCCTCTCCCTAGGTATTATCTCTGCGAAATTTTAATCAGATTTCTCAGAGTATCGCCCCTCAGTCCGGCGCGGGTGGATTCGAGACTGAGCACATCCTCGGGCTGAACGTTGCCCAAGTTTACATTCGGCCCGATTTTTGTAAGCAGATAGTTATGCTGGGAAGTTTGTGGTGCTTCAAAGATAATCTTATCGATATCACCGATGCCGCTGATCAAAACACCTAAGAGTTCGCCGCGGATCTTTCCGTCTTCATCATAAATTCCCACGCCTTTTCCTGAATCCCGCCCTTCGATAATAACTTTTTCCGCACCGTTTTCCAAATCAGCGTTAATCTGCAGGATGGCCGCGTGAGGATCTAGGTGAATGGCCTTGTCTTTCTTGCCTATTTCTGACAGTACTCCGAATCCGCTTTTACGAGCTTGGCGGATATATCGAACCCGCTGATCCGGAGTTAAATCGATCGTGCCTTCAGAAACCTCCACATAAGTAAACCCGAGGTCAGCGGCGCGCTGCAAAAACTGGGGCATCTTATTTTGAAATGCGGCAATCTCGAACAGCGTACCGCCTGGATAAATGTGGATCCCATAAGACTTTACCAACTCAATTTTTTTCCTCAAGAGTTCAGTGGTATACAGTGCTGAGCTGCCAAAAGCAATCTTGATAAAATCGATATAATCTGCCGTCATGTCTAACAGGTCTTTGGTGGTGTTTAACCCCAAACCTTTATCAATTACCATGGTAATGCCGCTGGTGCGTGGTTTTTGGATGCGGTTCTGCTCCGGCATATCTACAGCCAAATCCCAAGCTAAGTTAAAATTTGGATTCATGGCATTCTCCCCTTCAGAGACAATTAGCTCTATTATCCTATTCCTGTCTTTGGGGAGTTGTGATTAGGAATGCAGCAGCTGCGGCTGCAGCAGTTATAACCGCAGCGCCAATAAACATCGTCCACCTACCGTGCTGAACAGCAAGCCCGAACAGCGGTGGACCGATGGCTACACCAAAAAAACGAACAGTGCCGTAGAGACTAGTAACAATTCCTCTTTTATCAGCTTTTGTCGCTCCGGTGATAATCGCATTAACCGGTGGCAGGACTGCTCCGATGCAGACTCCCAAAAGCAGCAGCATCAGCATGAATGGATAGATCTTAGTAAATAAAGCGGTAAGAAGGAGGACTGCAGTAACACCGGTGGTTCCGGCAATGATGGCCGCCTTGGACCACTGGGGCTGCTTTGTCAGCCACATGCCGCTTAGGTATGAAGTCACAGCCATGGCTGTGACAGGTATGGCTAGAACAAAACCCTTTGTTAAACCGTAGATATGGTGTTCGCTTTCAAGAATATCAGAAACCCAGCTCATCACCCCAAAGAGTGTGAACAGCACCACCATCCCACTGAAATAGCTGGCGAGAAGCACTTTTCCTTTTTGTTTAAAAACATCGCACAGTTTCTGCCAGTATTCTTTAAGACTCTCCTTGGTCCGTTCGTGTTTAGGTTCTTTGACCAAAAACCAGACGCCAAGGGCAATCGGGTAGGTGACAATACTGTAAAGAAAGAATGGGGCGTACCAGACAATTCCAGCCACCAGCGCTCCTAGGATTGGGCTGATCACCTTGCCAAGCCCGTTTGAAGCTTCCAGCAGCCCTAAAGCTTTGGTGCGCTCTTCGCTTTGGAAGATGTCTCCGGTCAAAGCCATAGCTAATTGGTAAGTTCCTCCGGCGCCGAGTCCCTGGAGCACTCTTCCAGCCAATAAAATGGGGAATGGATTCTCCAGCAAAAGTGCTGCAAATCCGGATACCAAACCGCCGAATCCATATAAAAACAGAGCCGGTACAATTATAACTTTGCGTCCGAAGCGATCCGATAAAAAACCTGCAAAGGGAATCAGCATTCCCGCCGGCAGGGAAAAAAAGGTAATGATTAATCCCACTTGAAATTGGGTGAGACTCATAGCGTCTTTCATCTGGGGAAACACTGGTATCAGCATCGAGTTTCCCAGCACCATGACAAATGGTACTCCGCATAAAACAGCGAACTGCAGGGCGGTGGATTTTTTCATACGTATGCTCCTTCCTACTCTCTTTAGTATGATTACCGGACATCAAGTTAAACTTGACAAACAATGCCAGTCTGCTATATTAATAGTTAAGTGTTAAAAGAGAAAAGCTGTGAAAGAGATGAGTAGGTTATTGGTGTTCCTTACAGCGAGCTAGGTCTGGTGAAAGCTAGCAGGAGCAGATAGCTGAACATGGCTCTGGAGCTGCCGGCTGAACGTTTAGTAAGCCTGTGTCGGGGGATGCCCGTTACAGCGTCAAGGTATGAACGAAAGCGATTTATTTCGGAGTACCTGTTGAGGTCACTTCCGCGAGGCAGTGATGAAATTGGGTGGTACCACGAGTCTCTCGTCCCATTAGGGATAAGAGATTTTTTTATTGCAACAATACCTAGTACAGGGGGACTGTAAGCATGGGAAAGAACAAGTTTTATATCACGACACCAATTTATTATCCCAGTGATAGACTGCATATTGGGCATGCGTATACTACAACGGTAGCAGACAGCTTGGCTAGATGGCATAAGTTTTTAGGTAAAGAAGTGCGGTTTCTGACCGGCTCTGATGAGCACGGGCAGAAAATTCAGCGCATTGCCAAAGAAAGAGGGGTAACACCCCAGGAGTATGTGGACCGCATTGTGGCAACGTTTAAAGATTTATGGCAGAGGCTGAACATTGAATACGATGACTTTGTCCGCACTACCGAGCCGCGCCACCAGCGTGCAGTTCAGGAAGTATTTCAGCGGGTTTATGACCAGGGAGATATCTATATGAGCAAGTACGAAGGCTGGTACTGCACTCCCTGCGAGACATTTTGGGTTGAGAACAAGCTGGTTGACGGCAATTGTCCGGACTGCGGACGCCCGGTTGAGCTGGTTGAAGAAGAAAGCTACTTCTTTAAGCTGAGCAAATATCAGGATCGGCTTTTAAAGCATATTGAGGAGAATCCTGAATTTATTCAGCCGGAGTCCAGACGCAACGAAATGATTAACTTTATCAAAGAAGGCCTGGAAGATCTATGCGTATCCCGGACTACTTTTGACTGGGGCATACCTGTGCCGGTAAATGAGAAGCATGTAATTTATGTTTGGTTCGATGCCTTGACAAATTACCTGACAGGAGTAGGTTTTCCCGATAACCGGGAGCAGCTTGAACAGTGGTGGCCGGCCGAACTGCATTTAGTTGGTAAGGAAATCATGCGCTTCCACACAATCATCTGGCCGATCATTCTGATGGCACTGGATCTGCCGCTGCCGAAAACTGTTTTTGGCCATGGCTGGCTGCTGTTTGATGATGACAAAATGTCCAAATCAAAGGGCAATGTTGTTGATCCGGTTGCTCTGATCGATGAGTTCGGAGTAGATCCGATTCGGTATTTCCTGTTAAGAGAAATTTCTTTTGGACAGGACGGTAACTTCAGCCGCACCGCGTTGATCGAAAGAACTAATGCGGATTTGGCAAATGATTTAGGCAATCTGCTCAATCGCAGCTTAGCCATGCTGAACCGGTATTTTGACGGGATTATTCCTGCTCCTAATGAGCTGGAAGAAATTGATCAAGCTCTGGTTCAAGCGTCAGAAGAGACTGTCGCCAAAATGATCCAGCTGATTGATAAGTATAAGATCAATGATGCTTTGGCTGTGCTGTGGCAGCTGATCGGCAGGGGCAACAAATACATCGATGAAACTGCACCTTGGGCGCTGGCTAAGGATCCGGAAAAGCAGGAGCGACTTCAGACAGTAATGTACTGTATTTTTGAACTGCAGCGCATTACCGCGTTAGTGCTAAAATCTTTTGTTCCGACCACAAGTGCCAGGATTTGGGAGCAGTTGGGAATCGAAGAGGATCTCAACGCTTTGCTGATCGACGCCGCCCAGTGGGGAGGCCTAAAACCGGGCACAGTAACCAAAAAAGGTGAGCCGATCTTCCCAAGAATTGATATAAAAGCACTTCAGGAAGAGGAAGCTAAGGAAGAAGCGCCTAAGCAGAAAGAAGATAAAGCAGCAGATAAACCGGAGGAAGATAACTTGATTGATATCAGCGATTTCGCAAAAATAGAACTGGTAACCGCCCGCATAGTCAGCGCTGAGAGACATCCAAATGCGGATCGGCTGCTGAAATTAAAAGTTGACACCGGCGGATCAGAGCGGCAGATTGTTGCCGGCATTGCCCAGCATTATCAGCCGGAGGAGTTGATTGGCAAAAATATCGTTATTGTTGCCAACTTGAAGCCGGCGAAGCTTCGGGGCGAGCTGTCTGAAGGTATGCTGTTAGCTGCCAGTTCTGCAGACGGCAAGTTGGAGCTGGTATCTGTTTCAGACCAAATCGTGCCAGGCAGCCGAGTCAAATAGGAGGTTAAAATAGTTGATTGATAGTCATGCGCATCTAAATGATCCGCGTTACGACTCCATCCTAGACGATGTGATTGCTCGCGCCCAAGCCGCGGGAGTAGAGGGGATCATTAACATTGGCTATGATCTGCCCTCTTCTCGCCGGGCGGTGGAGCTGGCGCAGGAGTATGGTTGGATGTATGCTGTTGTGGGTATTCATCCTCACGATGCTGATGGAGCCACGCCGGAGATTATGGTTGAGCTGGAAGCTCTTGCTAAAGAAAAGGGTGTAGTAGCGATTGGGGAAACAGGCTTAGACTACTACTACGATAATTCACCCCGGGATATTCAGCGGAAAGTTTTCCGCGCCCAGCTGGATTTAGCCAGACGGCTGGATCTGCCGGTAGTGATCCACTCCCGTGAGGCTACTCAAGATACACTGGAAATTATCAAGGAAAATCCTGACAACCGCTATCTGCTCCACTGCTACTCACAGAGCTTAGAGTCAGCAAAAATTTATCTGGATCTGGGCTGCTTCATTTCGTTTGCCGGTCCGATTACCTTTAAAAATGCCGATAAGCTGCGGAAAGTAGCAGCAGCTATTCCCCTTGAGAGGCTGCTGATTGAAACTGACTGTCCTTATTTGGCACCGGTTCCTCATCGGGGAAAGACCAACGAACCGGCTTGGGTAAAATTTGTAGCAGAAAAGCTGGCGGAACTGCACAATATATCTTTAGAAGAGCTAATTGAAATCACAACCAACAACACCAGGGAATTTTTTAATCTAAAGTAAGAAAAAGGCTTGACAAATTAGCTGCTACCCTGTAAACTAGTCATTGTGACTGATTTGGAGCCATTAGCTCAGTCGGTAGAGCACCGGACTTTTAATCCGGGTGTCCCGCGTTCGAGTCGCGGATGGCTCACCACGCCCCCATCGTCTAGCGGCCTAGGACACCGCCCTTTCACGGCGAAGGCACCGGTTCAAATCCGGTTGGGGGTGCCAT
>DURM01000050.1 GCA_012837335.1 Bacillota bacterium | reverse complement strand
TTCTCTTCTCGCCTCATACTCAAAAAAAGTATAGAAAAAAGACGAACCCGGTTGCCCGGGAAGCGTCTAACATCTATACCTTATTATACTACCTTTGTTAATTTTTGTCAAACGTTCCGTTAAGTTTTGCAAACTCTTCCAAAAGACCTAAATCCCACAGCAGCTGCAGCACTGTATAGCGGTCGCGGATCTCCTTTGCATAGAGGATACTGCTGTAAACTGTCTCACCATCAATGCCGATCTGCTCTGGCGCGGTCGGTCCTCCCAGCTCTTCCAGCAGCCTTATTGCGTATTCCGGTTCCGGCATCCCCTTGATAATGCCTTCAATTTCCGACCAGCGTTCTTCCATTTTAGCAATCCGCTTGAGGCGGTTTTCCTGCAGATTCTTACCCGCATTCTGCTCCAGCTTAATCACCGACTCGGCTGCCGGTCCAAAGGCTTTGCCCACCGACTGCTCCCAGTCCTCGTAATTCTGAAATGGCTGTAGTTGTTTTAATTTGGTAAAATCTAGTTTTTCCCGCTTCAGCATCTGGTACAGCTTCAGCACCAGTACTGTGCCGATTCCCACCTTAGTGCCGTGGAGAATCTGTTTGCGGTTGTCAAAGAGCAGCACCATTTCCCAAAAGTGGGAAAGATGGTGTTCGCTGCCGCTGGCCGGACGGGAGTTGCCGGCAAAGCTCATAGCGACCCCTGCTAAAATCAAGGCTTCCATCAACTTATATACCGCCTGGTGATCCCGCTTGGCCAACCCTTCCAGACAGGAAAGCGTATTTTCCAAAGCGATCTCCATCATACCGGCAATTTCCGGACAGTAATACTCATCATTGATAACCGCTGAAAGCTGCCAATCAGCAAGGCAGGTAATTTTTCCTAAAATGTCTCCAAAACCCGCTGCGATCATCGGCAGCGGCGCTTCTGCCAGCACATCCACATCGCCAATAATTGCCACCGGAGCATGGGCAGGATAAGTGGTTTTAAGACTAGCTGTGATCAGCGGTGCCACCGTCGAAGCATAGCCGTCCATGGATGGAGCTGTGGCTGCGCTGATGTAAGGCAGCTTTACTCTGTGGCTGATGTAGCGGCAGATATCATTAATCGTCCCTGAACCGACCGCGATAATCACATCACAATCGGGGTTAAATTGCGTCAGCACAGTTCCGATCGTTTTCTCATCGGGAACTACTTCTTCATCTTCCAGCACAAAATCGGTATATAATATTCCTGCTCCTGCTAGAATATGCAGAATCTTCTTTCCAAGCACAGCATGGGTGTTGGTATCGGCAAGAACAAACGGATGATTAAATCCAAGCCTACTTAGTATGCTGGGCAGTTTTGCAGCGGCTCCGGAACCAAGCTCGACAATCATGATCTCCGCGCTGTGCACCCGCCCGCAGGTGCAGTGAATCTGACGGTTTAGATATTCTATCAATTTTACATCCCTTCTTTATATCGCTAATAAATATGTGATACAATGAGTCACAGAATGTAACTTAATTACCATAAATGAGGTGAAGCCAGTGCTTTTGGAAAATGCTAAGGATTTAGCCTACGCAGCCGGAAAGATCCTGCGCGAACAGCTCTACAGCGATTTTACGATCGAGTATAAAGGTGAAATCGACCTGGTAACCGACGCTGATAAAGCTGCTGAAGCGCTCTTGACTAAAGCCATTACAACTGCTTACCCCCAGCACGCTCTTTTAACCGAAGAAGGAGGTAAGCTGGGGAACCCTGACAGCCAGTACTTATGGGTAATTGACCCATTAGACGGCACCACCAACTTTGCTCACCGCTTGCCCTACTTTTCGGTTTCAATTGCCCTGTTAGAGAACGGCCGACCGATTATCGGAGTGGTCTACAACCCCATTGCTGACGAAATGTTTGCCGCTGAGCAGGGTTATGGAGCTTGGCTCAACGATGAGCCGATTAAAGTATCCCAGACACCGACGCTCAAACAGAGCCTGCTCTGCACCGGATTTCCCTATGATATGTCTGTGCCCAACAACAACCTCGATAAATACGCTAATCTAGTTAAAGAGACGCAGGGAGTGCTCCGCTTAGGCTCAGCTGCTTTAGATCTGTGCTATGTGGCCTGCGGGCGGCTCGATGGTTTTTGGGAAATGCACCTTAAGCCCTGGGATATGGCTGCCGGCGCCTTAATCGCCCAGGAGGCGGGTGCCACAGTAACGGGCATCTCCAAAGAGGAGTTAGACCTGACAGCCGGCGAAATTGCCGCCACTAATGGCCTTATTCACCAAGCTCTCATGGAGCAGATAAAATCATAAGAGAAAAGCCAGATTTCGCGTCTGGCTTTTGCTTATAATCTCCTAAAAATTTCCTCCGCTGCCGCTCTAGTTTCTTCCGGAGTCTTTAAGTTAAATATTACGGTACCCTCTTCACTGTCAATGCGAATAAAAGGCGGCTGCCTCCGGTTAACAAAAAGCCGCAGGGCTTCGGAATCAACGGTGCGGAAGTGCCCCCGCAGATAAGGACCGATTGAAGAACCATTGGTTCGGCGGGAGATTCCCGGCAGCTCATCTAAAAGCTCTGCGTTAGCAATCTGATCCCACTCATAAGTCTTACCATAAATACCGTGAATGCGAACACCTACATCATCGATGGTTACCTTAAGCGGCTGCACGAAATAAACCATCAGCAGCCCCACTGCAACCAGGATGATAATCGTAAAGCCAATTGAACCAAACTGCTGTCCTTTTCTGCGTTTACTCATCAGCCCACCCTTTCCTTTCGGATTATGATCATATCTTTGGAGAAAGATCAGCAGGAACACTGTGGATCCTCCAAAAATAATCAGCCCGACCATTGGTGCAAATTCTACTCCTAAAGCAGACAGAAGCGTCACTATTAAAAACAGGACTCCGTTAAAATAGCCCCAGTAGCCCATGATCCTGGCCACCGACTCAATGTCCACATTAGCCTTTTCTTCCTTAGACATGGTATTATAGCCGGCGATCAAAAAGTACCACTTAAACACATGCACCGATAAGCCTATAAAAACAAACGACACACTCATAATCAGCCAAATTAACCATTCCAAGCACATCAACTCCACTATTATTGTTTAGCTACAGCCAAACCAAAGGATACAGCCACCCACAGCACAAGGAGCCCTAAAGCTGCCAGCTTCGGGACACCGGCAAAAAGAATAATCAGCATGCCGATCACATCAATTACGTAAACAGCAGCTAACCGCTTATTTACCCTTGCCTGCAGTGTCTTCATCAGCGAGTGAAACAATGTTGTCTTAATTCCTACCAGGATTACACCGACCACAAGCTTCAGCAGAATATCGGTCCCGGGTTTAAAAAACAGCAGCACCGCGACAGCGGCAAAAATAATGCTCGAAAACAGCGATAAACCCGAGCCTAAGTTCTTAAGAAATTCTTCTTGTCTAGGGTTCATAATCAACCACCTTTACTATTCTACTTAATATGTATTTCGAAACTGCTGTTTAATATCCTCTCACGAGGATAAAAAAGATTCTGGAGCAGGTATCCTGCTTCCAATACCGAAGCTAATTAGTAATCATTATCTAATTAGGAATAGGAATGGGAGTAGATGCAGAAATGAAAATGATTTCTTGGAATGTCAATGGACTGAGAGCCTGCCTCAAGAAAGGCTTTATGGATTTTTTTAATGAAATAGACAGCGACTTTTTCTGCCTGCAGGAAACAAAACTCCAGTCGGGGCAAGTTGACCTGGATCTCCCCGGCTACGAGCAGTTTTGGAACTACGCAATTACTAAAAAAGGTTATTCCGGCACCGCGATTTTCACCAAACATAAACCTATATCCGTTTCCTACGGCATCAATCAGGAGGAACACGATCAGGAAGGCCGCGTCATTACTCTTAAATACAATGATTTTTACCTTGTAACGGTTTATACACCGAATTCCCAGCGGGGCCTGGCCAGGCTGGAATACCGCATGGAGTGGGAAGACGACTTTAGGAATTATCTGCTCGAATTAAAGCAGGACAGACCGGTTATTGTCTGCGGCGACTTAAATGTAGCCCATAAGGAGATCGATTTAAAGAATCCGGCCACCAACCGCAAGAATGCCGGATTTACCGATGAAGAGCGGGATAAGATCTCAACCCTCTTAGACTCAGGCTTTATCGACACCTTCCGGCACTTCTATCCGGACAAAACCGATGCCTACACTTGGTGGTCGTATTTTGCCAATGCTCGAGAACGGAATATCGGGTGGAGGATTGACTACTTCTTGGTGTCCGAAGAGCTGGAAGACAAATTAATCGACGCGGTTATCCACGACCAAGTCATGGGCAGCGACCACTGCCCGGTGGAACTGGAGATTGATCTATCTGTTTAACCGGTAAGTACACAAAACTGCAGCCGCTGCGAATAGATATTACTACTAACGATTTGGAGGCTGAGAATAGTGAAAACCACCAACCGGAAACTGACCCTGATCACCACTGTACTGGTTACCGCTGTTGTGTTCAGTACAGTGCCGGCGCTCGCCCTATTTGACAGTGGACTGGGTTCCCTGATTAAGCTGTTTGGTATCGGCTACGTCGTCAATCAATTTGGATCGGAAATCAACGATGTGATCAACACCGTTACCTTCCAAAATGATTTAGAAATGCGGGAATACACCAAAGTGGTGCCGATTATCAGCGGTGAGCTGAGCACCAAAGGCGGAGTCGGAGGATACATCGGAGCAGCTCAGGTTTCTGGACCAAAAGAGCTGGTTGAACAGGTAGCGGCTGTAGCACAAGTAGAGGCAGATTGGCAGAAAGTAATGCGCTTGACAGTGCTGATTCCAGTGGACAATATCAATCCGCTGGAGATGAAAAGAGTGAATGGAGTAGGCGTTTCGGCGGTTATTGATGTATATCTATAGTTAGACCTAAAACACCCGATGATTAACCTCATCGGGTGTTGCGCATTTTTGGTATAATATACAGGCACTGTATTTGGGAGGGATGTGTAATGATCGAAATTAAAGGCAGATATAACACCGCCAAAGTGTTTACCAATAATCTTGAGGACGAAGCAAGAGCCCAAATTCAAGAGCTCTGCGACCAAGAGTTTACCCAAGGCTCGAAAATCCGGATCATGCCCGATGTCCACTCCGGAGCAGGCTGTGTGATCGGCACAACCATGACGATCACTGATAAAGTAGTACCTAACTTAGTCGGAGTCGATATCGGCTGCGGGATGTACACCGTCAAATTAGGCCGAATCGATCTGGATCTAGAAAAACTGGACCGCACCATTAACCGCAGTATTCCCGCGGGGTTTAAGATTAGAAAAACCAGGCACCGCTACAGCACCGATATTAAGCTTGAAGACTTAAAATGCCGTCGGCATGTTGATATCGAGCGGGGCTATCTGTCCATCGGGACACTGGGCGGCGGCAACCACTTCATTGAAGTTAACCAGGATTCAGAAGGCAGCCTTTACCTAGTGATTCACTCCGGCAGCCGCAATATCGGTCTGCAGGTTGCAGAATATTACCAGAAACTTGCCCATCAGAAGCTGAAGGGAAAAGCAAACATTCCCAGGGATCTGGCCTATCTTGAAGGCCAAGATTTTCAAGATTACCTCCACGACATGGGACTGATGCAGCGGTACGCTGAGCTTAACCGCCAAGCCATGGCTGATGTCATCTTAGCAGCCATGGACTTAAAGGTAATCGATGCCTTTACCACCATTCACAACTATATTGATCTCAAGCGCATGATTCTCCGCAAAGGATCAATCTCCGCTCAAAAAGGCGAGCGGGTGCTGATTCCCATCAATATGCGGGATGGCAGCATTCTGGCTGTCGGCAAAGGCAATCCAGACTGGAACTACTCCGCTCCCCACGGCGCGGGCAGACTGCTGTCTCGCACTCAGGCGCGAAAACAGCTCAGTCTATCCGAATTTAGAGATGAAATGGCTGGGGTTTATTCCACCTCCATCGGCAAATCCACCTTGGATGAAGCTCCCATGGCTTACAAGCCCATCGATGAAATCTTGGCAAACATCCATGATGCTGCAGACGTAATCGATATCCTCAAACCTATCTACAACTTTAAAGCACATTAACATTAAAAAAAAGTTCCGGAGCTAAAGCGCAAATCCGGAACTCTTTTATTTGATCGTCAAGCCTACTTCTTAATATTCTCTGCGTTAGTGATGGTCCAATCGAAACCTTCCGGCAGTTTGACATCAATCAGCTCAAAATCTCTGCCGTAATTGATCCAAAACGCCCGGGGATCGTTACTGACAATCTCATCAAAACTGCAGCCGCGGATGACAATATCATGAATCGGGCTTCCCTCCATGCCGCTGAAGCGGATGCCGGTTAAGTTTGGACCGATGCCGCGGATGTTTTCAAAAACCATATTGCTGATCACCGGCAGTTCATCAGCCGGGTTGGTTCGGCTGGAACTGTAGTCAAGCTGCATGAAAATCACACCGCTCGACCTGGTTACCCGGCAGTCTTTCCAGAGAATGTCCTCCATTCTGCCGCCGCGGGCTTCGTTGCACTTGATCCACAAACCAAATAAGTTAATCGTATCCACAGTCAAGTTCTGCCATAGGATATCATGGGCTCCTGCCGCCTGCTCGCTGCCGATGCAGAAAGCTCCTTTCGAATCCTTGCTGACGCAGTCAGTCACCCGCACATAGGCGGTCGGCTTGGCTAATTCGTTCCCTTCCCGGTTGCGGCCGGATTTAATTGCCACTGCATCATCACCGGCAGTGAAATAGCAGTTAAAAATATTGATCCTCGTAGACGAATCCGGGTCAATACCATCACCGTTGAGAATAGTGCAGTCATCGGCAGCTCCGGTCTTCCCGTCACCTTTCGATACCAATTCAATGTTGTCAAAGGTGATCTGATTGCAGTAAATCGGGTGCACAGTCCAGGATGGACTGAAGGCAATATTGACATCAGCAACATAGACATTTTCTGCGTTATGCAGGGTAATTGTCCGGCCCCGCACAGTCGCATTAAGCTTGGTTGATTCTGGAACCGGCTTACCACCGTTACCCGATTTTTGGTTCGGGCCTTCGTTATAGCCGAGTTTGAAGCCATTGCCGTTGATTTGGCCTTTGCCGCAGATCACCAAGTTGGATACATTATAGGGTCCCATCACTCCGGGATCGCCCTCATCATAAACTCCGGCATTAATTAAGCTGGCATGAGCATAGACATTGTGGTCATGGGGCGAAGTGGAGTTAGCCCACTTTTCTGCTGGCTGTTCCAGCTTGCGCCAGCCTTCCCATCTGGTAATCATCAGGGGATAATCCTTTGGATCAGTGCTGCCGATTAATATGCCGTCTACCTGGAAAGTCATATTGCTCTTTAAAAACAGAGCCCCAGAATAGAACACATACCCTTCCGGAAGCACAACTTTACCGCCTTCCGGACAGTCGTTAATCGCCCGCTGAATGGCCAGTGTATCCATGACGCGGCCGTTACCCACCGCATTATAAGGAGCGTCCATAACATTGATTACCTTTGTGGGAGCGGGTTTTGTCTTAACGGTAATTGTTTCATTGACCAGCTCATCTAAGTCAGAGTTGATCGCTTTCACAGTAAATGTATACTCAGTCTGGGGATCAAGATCCTTGACAGTACAGCCGAGCTTCTGGGTTACCGCAACCATGATGCCATCGCGATAAACCTCATAAGCGCTGAGACCCTCAGCATCTAACATGGAAGCTCTATTCCAAAGCAGGTTAACGGACGAATCAGTAACCGCTTCCTGAGGTGCGTGAAGGTTGCGCAGATAAGGCGATGAATTCTGCACCGTTACTGCACATTCGCTGTAGGTTACATTCTCCGCTGCTAACAGCTGCTGCAGCCGCTCCGAAAGTCCAGCATCACCGGCAATGCTCCGAGCAGACTTTAACTCATCAAAAACAGCCTTCTGCTCAGCAGTGAGGGAATCTAAAGCGATTGCATAAGCCTTTACCGCCCCAGGCTGATAGCCTTTGACTATTCCTTCCTGGTTGATCGTCGCTTTATTGCGGTCAGTAATCAACCAGCCAAGGAGCGGCTCCACAGCATCACTATTAACTTGCGCCTGCAGCTGATACACCTGGTCAAGGGCCAGCTCTAATTCAGATTCCAGCTCTATCCTGCTTACCGGAACAAAAGCTGCACTGACAGCAACAGCGCAGCTGTCGGTCTTGCCTTCACTAGCAGCTGTCACTACCGCAGTGCCCACTCCTACTGCTTTTAAGCTTACCTGAGCTGCTCCGTAAACAGTATCTTCAACTTCAATAACTTCCACTACCTCAGGATTGGAACTGCTCCAGGTAATCTGCTTATCCAAAATGCAGGCAGGACTGACCGTGGCGGTAATATGCTTAGTACTGCCTATAACCAGGTTAATGTTCTTTTTATTGATGTTAACCGACTCAACAGCTGCCTGCGGTTCTTGGACTTCAAGCGTAAATCTCTCAGTATAACCGCCTAACTCCGCTGTAACCAGAATATCTACCTTACCGTTCGAATAAGCGGTGACTAAGCCGTTTTGATCCACATCGGCAATAAAGCTGTTCATGGAGCGCCAGATCAAGCGGCTCTCTCCACCCAATATCTCAGCGTTAAGCTGCAGCTGTTCACCGGCTGTCAGAGCATAATGAGCGGTTTCCGGCACAGCTATTCCCTGTACCGCAATTGGTTCTTCGCTCACAACTACCCGGCAGACTGCAGTCCGCCCCACATCCTTAGATCTAGCGGTAATCACTGCTTCACCTAGGCTGAGTGCTTCAACCTTACCAAGCTCATCAACAGAAACAACACTGGGGTTAGAGCTTTCCCAAGCCACTTCCCGGTTCATGGCACCGTTACCCAAAACATCTTCAGGGTACATAATGGGTGTTAAAACCGCCCCACTGCCTTTAGCCAAAGTGAGGGTATCGGCATTTAAATTCAGATACATCACGGTCGAGCGGGTGATGTTGTCAATGACAGAAATATGGCAGACAGCCACATCCCCTGATGGCAGGGAAGCTGCAATCTTAGTGAATCCGGTCGTGCGGCCCCGCACCAATCCGTTTTCCACAACAGCAATTTCCGGATCCTCTGACGTCCAGACCACGTCTTCATCTGTATATGTAGGATGTTTAACCAGTGCGCGCAGCTGAACTGTGCTTCCGGACGTTTCCCAGTCATCAAAGGTAAATTTGCTGGTATTGCCTACCACCAGCGGATAGACAGTCCGATCTAGTGAAATCACTTCATTTGTATTATTAAGCTTCATCATTGGTCTCAGTCTGACTTACTCCCCTTCAATTATATTTTTTGGTAAAAAACATAAAAGCTATAATCATTATAAGCTGTGGAAGTAAATTATTCAAATGTATTGCGGATATATACTCCTCGGTCCAAAAGCTTAGTTACCACATCCAACGTCTGTTGATCATCGAGACTTAACGGATTGAGACTTAAGTCAACTCTGGTAAGATTAGGCATCTCCAAAAGTGGAGTAATATCACTTACTCGGTTCCCAAACAAATCCAGCTCTTCAAGACCTTTCAGCTCAGCCAACGAGCTGATGTCCCTAATTTCGTTCATGCTCAGTTGAACAATTTTTAGCTCCTTAAGTTCGGCCAGATCACTGATATCATTAAGTCCGCAATTGTCTAACCTAATTATAGTCAGCTGATCAAAAACTTTAAGGACGGATAGATCTGTGAGATCAGTACCGCTGAGTACAAGTGTGGTAAGGTTGGATAAATGGACCAAAGCATCCAGTTCAAAGAAGAAGTTCCAAGCTAAGTCCAGATACTGAAGCTCTATCAGCTCTGCAAGGGGACTGATATCATCAATCAAGTTGAGGCTTAGATCCAGCTTCACTAAGTTGTTAAGATGCTGCAGCAGACTGATATCAATTATCTCATTGTCTCTCAGCTCCAGCCAATAAAGATTTTTCAGCCCGCTTAAAAACGAAATATCGCTGAGATTAAGCCCAGACAGTGCCAGCGTGGTTAATGATGCCAGTTCGCCTATGGCTTCAACGCCCATTAGCTTCGGAGAACGGTTATAAAGTATTTCAAGGTGGCGCAGATTTTTTAGAGCGGCAAGCGGCGATAAGTCAGCGACTTGAGTGCCGTACAAGCCGAGTCTATCCAGTGATACTAGGTGCTCGATGCCGGCTAGGGTCTTGATGTCCTCACCAATTAGGTCTAAACTGCTGATGTTCTTTACATGAGTTTCGGTTAGATCACCAAAATCTCTATTGATGGCTTTCCTAACCGCTGCTTCTAGGTTTGGATCAGCAAATTCAACTTCTGCCTGGACACCAGATGCCAGCATAATAAGCATCAAGATCACTAAGACCCGCTTCACTTTCATCTCCACCCTTCTTTCGCATTTAAAAAAAGGGCTGCTGAAACCATAGTCCCAACAGCCGCTTATAACCGAATCGATTGCTGATCATTCTGTGAACGTTAGGGTGACTGCTTGAACGAGATCAGCGCCAGCAAACACTTCCGGAGTAAAGAAATTATCTACCCCGAAAGCTCTCAGGGATGTACCGCTGGTGTATGCCATAACTGCAACCGGGATCTCTTGATTGAGCTCGATCTCCCGGTAATCGCTGAGAAAAGAGCGCGACGATAAAAGCATCTCCAGATCTAGATCAAGCTTATTGGTTGTGTATGAGGCTCTGCCTTTAGTATTAATATGGAACTCGAGAGCGTAATCTTCCCTGAAAATCACAGCCAGGGTGCCTTCGAGTCGGTCGGTATCATCATCCCCTAGTAAGACTCTGCCTCCACCGCTAGCGATCCAGTTTCCATCATCGCCGAGAATATACACGCCCACTGCCAGGCTGCGGGCTGACTGAGGCGCTTTGAAGGAAATAAGGTTAACGTCATTGTCTAAACCAAGTGACTGGAGCAGCTCCAGCTCGCTTGCGGTTAATTTATAAGGAGCTACTCCTTCCCGATTAACTAACAGTGGACTAGAACAGCCCACCAGTGCTGCGGCTGTAATCACTACAATAATAAAAGCTGTGTTCTTTTTCATTATCAGTTCTCCATTTCTTATTACATTATGTTCAATCTAAAGCCTATTCCACCGGAGCCAAGAGAAAATCGTCGAGGGTACCCCACGCTCCCGCGCTGCATTTTACATGGGCACCCACAGTTATCGTGCCGGATTCCACCGGAATATTGCGGATGATGGGATTGCGGAAATTGCGCCAGCCGTCAATATCTGTATCCACCCGATACTCCTGTCCATCAGCGCTGGCATAGATATAAATCTCCTGATCCTTCGCATCCCCGCCCTGGATGAACAGGCTGAAGTTGTAAACTCCCGGCGGGAGATTGACAACTGTCTGCTCTACTGTGAAGTGGACATTATTGCGGGAATAAAAGTGGAGCGCTCTAGTACCGCTGTGGGTATCCTGCATTTTATCAGTAATGCCGAGTTCCGAGGTGACATTATTGATATTGGTAATCTTCCACATACTTAAATCCATTTCTTCGAAGCTCGGATTATCAAGATAGTTTTTCTCCACGACCGCGATTTTCGCCAGCGCCCGCACAGCATTCTTACCATCTTCAACCGTGCCGTACAGCAGATACTCCTGCGGTCCACCAGCAGACATGGCTCCCAAATCTGCGTCATCCCAAATTACCGGCACTTCTTTGGTGGTGCTGTCATTGTAGATTACAGTGACAGTTTCCGGCAGAATCACCGGATCCCCCATTCTCACCTTTACTTCTACCTCTTTAACAGCATCGATCACTAAGTCTGTTGTCGCGCCGGCATCCACATATTTCCAGACTTGAAGCGAAGCTAACGGTCTGCCGTTAAAATCAAACATCGCTTGGTTATCCCAGGAACTGCCGCCGTAGTATTTCCCAGCGTCATTTGGATCGTAAGACGCGGCGTAACTGGTGGCCCAACCCGAACCGTATTTCTCCCACAGTTCGAACCGCTCTTGATAATTACTGCCCGGGACCGGAATCCAAGCCGGCTCCCAGTAGAACACGCCTATGCCCGCTTCTCCCACATCCACTACTGCTTGAATGCAGTCCCGGACTGCATCTGCCTGACCCTGCACTGTAATCGGATAGGGTTTAACCACATGGGATTCCTCAGAGATGGTGTTGCCAAAGTCATCTCCATTTTCATAGGTATAGGCGTAGGATACTTCCGCCACCATCACTTTTTTGCCGAAGCTGTCAGCAATATCTTTCAGTACAGCTGTTAGATTAGCTAAAGTTCCATGCCAGAAAGAATAGTAAGAGCTGGCAAAAATGTCATAATCGACATTAAAGTTATTGAGAATCATGCCGTAGCGGTGGTATTCAGCCACACCCCGCTCCGGATTGGTAAAGTGAACCGCAATCATAATGTCTTGATCATAAGCTGCGCTTACCTCTCGGACCGCGCGGCTGCCGGCGTTCATTAATTTAGCAATGTTAATCCAGTTAGTTTCTCCGCTCATTTTTCCGGTTGTTTCATTGCCAATCTGCACGATCCCGATATCGATGCCTTCTGCAAGCATCGCTTCCAGCGCTTCTTTCGTAAACTCATAAAGAGCTTCCGCTTTCTGGTCAACATTCATACCAGCCCAGGCTTTAGGAACCATCTGTTTGCCCGGATCTGCCCAAAAGTCAGAGTAGTGGAAGTTGACGCAGAGCTTTAATCCCTGGGCAGTCGCCCGCTTCCCTATCGCAATAGCGGTGGCTACATCATTGTTACCTCCACCGTAGGGATTGCCGTTCTCATCATAGGGATCGTTCCACACCCGCACCCGGATGTAGTTTACCCCGTGTTCCTGCAAAGTCTGGAAGATATCCTGAACTTCACCTTGAGTGTTATAAAACACTACACCACTATTTTCCAGGGCAATGATGCTGGAAACGTCTACCCCTTTGATAAAATCTTCCGGAATTCCTTCCACTTTTTCTACAAAGATGCCGGGACGGTCATTAGCTTGGGCAAACGTAAAACCGCTGAAAGGCATCCCCAGCATCAAAAGCAGCGACATCATGATCACTCTTACCACTAGATTTCTGTTCATGATCGGCCCCCCTTATTCTTTCACCGCAGCAGCCCCCAAAGACTCAATCAAGAGTTTTTGAGTGGCGATAAAGAAGATAATAAACGGAACGGCAACCAAAAGTGCACCGGCCGCGAATACGGTAAACTCATTCTTCTTATCGGTTACAAAGCTGAACAATCCTAAGGCTAATGTCTGCTTGTGAGATGAGCGGAGCACCAGCTTAGGAAAGATAAAATCCATCCACGGCGCTGTAAAGCTGGCAATGGCCAGGAATGTCAAGATTGGCCTAGCTGCCGGCAGGATAATCCGCAGATAGGTTTTAAAATGGCTGGCACCATCGATAATCGCCGCTTCATCAAGACTTCTGGGAATAGTGTCGATATAGCTTTTGACCAGCCACGTATTGTAAGGAATGTTGCCTGCTACATATACTAGCACCAAACCCCAGAGAGTGTCCAGTCCGCCGATGCGAAGCAGAATTACATAAATCGCTACCATCCCAATAAACGAGGGAAAAATTTGCAGAATTAGCAGCGCTGTCATCAAACTCTTTTTTAAAGTAAAGCGGAAGCGGGAAAACACATACGCTCCCAAAGATGCCAGCACCACCGTACTGATGCTGGTTGAAATTGCAATTATAAAGGTGTTTTTAAACCACAGCGGATAATTGGTGTTTTGAAACAGATGTTTAAAATGCTCCAAAGTAAAGCCATCTCCGAAGGGCACAATGTTCAGCGCAATTGTTGATCCGGGAGTAAAGGCTGCGCTTACGATATACACAACCGGGTACAAAACCCCAATCGTGCAGATGATTAAAAACACCAACACAATAATTGTATTGAGATTGATTCTGGCCTTCTCTTTCATCTACAGCTCCCCCTCCCTAAAGGATCTGGTACGGCGGAGATTGACAACTGCCAGTGGGGCAAGGAATACAAAGATCATCACTGCCAGAACTGATGCGTAGTGGTACTGCATGAGGTTAACGGTAAGCTTATAAATCCAGGTAACCAGAATATCGGTACCGCCGGCGCTGGTGACTGTTGAATCCGGAACTACTGGTCCGCCTCCGGTTAAGAAGAAGATCGCCCCAAAGTTATTGACATTGTGGGTAAACGACATAATAATCAGGGGCGCGGTCTGGTACAGCACAATCGGCAGCGTGATGCGGCGAAACACTTGAAATCTCCCTGCTCCATCAATCTGGGCAGCTTCGTAAATATCCTTGGAAATTGCCGACATGCTGCCGGTTACTAACAGCATAAAGTAAGGGAAACCTGCCCAGAGATTGATCATCACCGCGGTGAACTTGGCCATGGTCGGATCTCCGAGCCAAGGTATGGTTTTTTCAATGATTCCCCACGCTTTCAGAGTCCTGTTAATGGTACCGAACGTCCCATTTAACAAGTTCTGCCAGACCAGCATACTGATCACCGAGGGAATTGCATAAGGCAGGATGAAGATAGTCCGGAAAAGAGGCGCTATTTTCAGCCGGCTCTCCTGCAGTATTACCGCCATCAGCATGCCACCGAAATAGCAGGTCGCTGTCGCTAATGCCCCCCAGATTAAAGTCCAGGCGGCAACTCTGCCTAGAGCCTGCGTCCAAGTCTTGCTGCCGCCGAACAGAGTTTTAAAGTTCTGAATGCCTACCCAGTCCACCGTGTTGTTGGGCGGGATGTTCCGCGGCGATGAGTAGTTGGTGAAAGCTACACAGGCGGAAAACACCAGAGGTACAACTACAAAAAAGAGAATCAGACCGATACTGGGGGTTAAGCCTAAAATCGGAAAAGCTCTGTTAATGCTTTCTCTGATTCCAATTCTTCTCACTCGTGATTCTTCATATTCGGACAGGGCATTTCTCACTGAAATAATATAAATGCTGATAAAAATCGCAATCACAGCGCAGGCCACTACTCCGTCAATCAGCATAAAAATCGAATTATCCCGCTCTCTGATGGGCAGATGAGGCTGGGGTACGCCAAGCGTCTGCAGATTGCCTAAAGCTGTGATTATCTTCGGCAGGAACACTAAAAAGACAACCTCAACAGCAGCGTAAAAAAGGCCTTTGATGTACTGCTTAAGAAACAAAATATGTCCTAAGCCCATGAACAAAATTGAACTGATCAGCACCTTTTTCCTGCTGTCTTCAGCAGCTGCCTGGGGCTTTAAGTTTATTGAGGTCGCCACTGCAGCACCTCCTCAAGGTAAGATCAATATGGAAGGAGGGTATCGATGTGATACCCTCTGAATAGGTTTGATTACTGGAGAATCGCCATATTGGCAGCGTCCAGCTCAGCTTGAACATCTGCCCCGTCCCAAATATTGGCACTGGCAGCGTTCATCGCATCCCAATAAGCGCTCATTTGAGGAATTGAGGGCATAGGGAACGCATATTCAAGCTGGGTTAAGAAACCTTCAATGTATGGACTTTCGACTTCCAAAGGAATTGCCGGAACAGTGCCGGTAATATCAAAGCGCAGTCTCTGCATTTCTTCGGAAATTAAGAACCTAGCAAAGAGCTCTGCTTCCTCGATATTATAGCTGTAAGCCGAAACAAACATTGCTCTGGTACCGGAGAAAGATGCAGGAGGTGTATCTTCACCAGGCAGAGCCGGCAGAGGTGCTACACCGAATTCTAGTCCGGCTTTTTCAAAGTTGGCTACATTCCACAAACCGGTAATGTACATGGCTGCCCCACCGCTGGCAAATACACTGTCGCCAATCGAAGTGGTAAGGTCAGCTGCCGGCACATCCAGAATTTCTCTTAAGCTTTGGAAAAACTTCATGCCTTCAACTGAAGCTGGCGAGTTGATATTGGTATTTTCGGTATCAGTGCCATCAGGACCAAAGAGACGGTTGCCCTGGCTGGTGGTAAAGATAATGGTGTAGTAGCCATTGCCCACGTCCATGATGAAGCCGTATTTACCCGGATTAGCTTCATTAAACTTCCGGGAGAATTCTTTCAGCTCTTCCCAAGTTTTAGGCACTTCATCTTCGCTGATCAGGGCTTTGTTGTAGAACAGCGCATAGGTCTCTGCCGATACAGGATAACCATACATTACTCCGTCGTATGTAAGGGCAGTGCGGCAGGACTCTAATACTTGCGCTCCCACTTCGTCAGGATCAGCGGTCGGCATAACGTGGCCGCCCACAACTAGTTCACCCAGTTTGTCATGGGGTGCGGCAAACAGATCCGGACCTACACCGGCCGGCCCGTCCCAAGCAATCTGACCGGTGGAATCCCCAAGCTCAACGTTAACATAATTGATTTTAATGTGGGGATAAAGCTTAGTGAACGCCTCTCCGGCCTGCTTAATAAACTCATCTGGTCCGCCGGTTGATTCCCACACAGTAAGAGTTACTTCGTTAGCAAAACCAACAGCACTTACAGAAAAGACTAATAATAACCCGCAGATAACAGCCAGAAGTCTCCGACTCATTCAAAATCCCCCTTCTAGTTAGTTGTGCTCTGCCATCACTTCACTGCACCACTCGCGAAAGATTTCTGCCAGGCAACACCACCAAGTAAATATTCTCAAGTCTGCTGCCTCAACAATTAGTTTGCATAAAGTGCATATTTAGATCGGTTATTTGCCTTTTCCTAACAAAATTATAGCCCGTCTAACGGAAGTTTGTCAAATATGAGTAGTCCAACGATAGGCGCATTTGCAAATATATATGTCCCCCGGCAAAATAAAAAGAACCCGGAAAAATTCCGGGCTCGATTCGCTCACATTCACATTAACAATTGGAGCACCATCATCGGTGCCAGATTTGCCTGGGCAAGCATTGCCACTGCCACCTGCAGAAGCAGTAGATTCTTGGTGTAGTTCATCATTTCTTCCGCAATATCGGCATCGCGAATCCGTGATTCTGCTGCCTGGAGATTGATCGCAGTCTGATCCAGATTGCTGATAGTATGCTCCAGCCGGTTTTGATACGCGCCAATCCGGCTCCGCTCAGAAGCAGTGCGCTCAATCGCTTGATCCACTAGCTCCATGGCTCCATCAGGATCCTGACGAACATCAATATCAGCTATTCCCAGGGCTTCCGCGCTCATGTTCGAAAAACTGATTGTCATGTGCTGGCCGGCATTGGCCCCAATTTGGATCTTATAGCTGGAGCCTTCTTCGGAAGCAAACATGTGCAGGGTGTTAAAATTGGTGTCTTTAGCTAGGCGGCTGATTTCCTCGATCAGCTGTTCAATTTCAAATTGAATTGATTCCAAATCTGATTCGGAATTTGTGCCGGTTGCTGCCTGCACAGTCAGTTCGCGAATCCGCAGCAAAATTGCGCTGGTCTCATTCATAGCTCCTTCTGCCACCTGAAGCATGGAAATAGCGTCCTGGGCATTGCGGGATGCCTGCTTTAAGCCGCGAATCTGCGCCCGCATCCGCTCACTGATGGCCAGTCCCGCTGGATCATCAGCAGCGCGGTTGATGCGCAGCCCTGAAGACAGCCGCTCCATAGATTTCATCAGCGCGCTGTATCTGAGATTAACATTGCGATAAGCATTGATTGCCATGATATTCGTGTAGATTCGCATAAGGTTCACCCACTATCTATATCGGCAGGATCTACCAGCAGCTGAATTGACTTTTATCCAGAATATGCTATTATTATGGTGAAAGGTATGGTGCTCCTATTATGAGAGAAAATTATGATCCGGAGCCTCCGAATCGGTGGACGATCAGATTTTCCTGTATCTATACGCTTTTACATAAAAGTTATAAACACATAACGCGGGACAATTATGCATTGTCCTTGTTGTTATGTGTTTTTTTATTATGATAATCTCGGTTGCTGTTATGTTTGTGTTGGAACTGCTTAAACTAAAACGAACAGATTTCAGGAGGTTATCGCTTTGACGGAAAGCCCTTTGTTTTTGTTATTTCTGCTTCAATTCATTTTCATCTTGCTAAACGCAGTATTTGCTGGAGCTGAAATCGCAGTGCTGACAATGAACAGCAACAAACTTGCCCAGCTTAAAGCCGAAGGAGATAAGCGGGCTCTGCGACTTTCCAAACTAACCGAACAGCCGTCCATTTTTCTGGCCACCATTCAAGTGGGAATCACGTTAATCAATCTACTCAGCTCAGCTGTTGCTACCGAAAACTTTTCTGGTCGGCTGACAGCCTGGTTTGTCAGCATCGGCATCAACGCGCCCCGCTTTCTGGTGAGCCTGTTATCAGTTACCATTATTACACTGCTCTTAACCTATTTTACTGTACTTTTAGGAGAACTGATTCCCAAGCGCATTGCCATGGAAAAGGCTGAACAGATTGCTTTATCCATGTCCGGACTGATTTATACTGTTGCGCGCATTTTTACCCCGGTAGTGTGGCTGTTTACGGTATCCACCAATGGGCTTCTCAGTCTCTTCGGCATTGATCCCCATGCTTCCCAGGCGGATAATACTGAAGAAGAAATCCGCTTAATGCTGGAAGCAGCCAAGGCAAGGGGCACAATCCTGCCATCGGAAGAAAGCATGATCAAAAATGTTTTTGAGTTTGATGATATATCTGCAGGGGAAATCATGACTCACCGCGTTGAGGTGTCCCTGCTGTGGCTCGATGAAACCGATGAGCAGTGGGAGCAGACAATCCTGCAGAGCCGCTATTCAGCATATCCCATCTGCTCAGAAAGTCCCGACCATATCATCGGAGTTCTGAAAACCAAAGATTATCTCCGCTTGAAAAATAGATCCAGGGAAAATGTCATGAAGAAAGCGGTCCACGCCCCCTTTTTTGTTCCTGAATCAGTGAGGGCGGATGTGCTGTTCCGCAATATGCAGAAATCCCGCAACCATTTTGCTATTGTTTTGGATGATTACGGCGGCATGAGCGGAATCATTACTATGAACGACCTGCTGGAACAGCTGGTTGGAGACTTAGAAGACGATGACACCATTCCCAGAGAGGCGCCTTTGATCGAGCGGATCGATTCCCAAACTTGGCGGATCCGTGGTCCGGCGCCCCTGGATGAAGTGGCAGAACATCTCGGCGTTGAACTTCCTGAGGACGATTATGATACTTTTGGCGGTTTTGTCTTTGGTCTGCTAGGCACAATCCCGAGCGACGGCAGCACGCCGGAGCTTGAAGAATACGGATTGAGTATTAAGGTTACCAAAATTAAAAAACGCCGGTTAGAGACCGCTGTTGTCTACCTTGCTGATAAAGAACAGGAAGGAAAATCCACATCTAAATCAGAAGCAGAATGACAAAAATCCTCCGGAGCTTCTACCGGAGGATTTTCGATTACAGCATCTCCATAAACTCTGATCCCGAAAGAGTTTCTTTTTCAAGCAGCACTTTAGTGAGCTCATGGAGCTTATCTTTGTTTTCTTCTAAAATATTGATGGCTCTTTGATGGCAGAGCTTAATGATCTTCAGCACTTCTGCATCGATTCGGGAGGCGGTCTCTCCGGAAACAATCAGAGATGTATCTCCCCCAAGGTACTGGTTGGTTACAGTTTCTAAGGCCATCATATCAAATTCTTCACTCATACCGAAGCGGGTCACCATTGCCCGGGCAATCTTAGTAGCCTGCTCGATATCATTAGAAGCGCCTGAGGTAATGCTTCCCAGAGCTACTTCTTCAGCAGAGCGGCCGCCTAACAGCGAAGTGATTCGATCCAAAGCCTCATCCTTGGACATCAAAATCCGCTCGCCTTCGTCAATCTGCATCGTAAACCCTAACGCACCTGATGTGCGGGGGACAATAGTAATCTTATGAATCGGAGATGAATGCTTAAGCTTGGCAGCTACCAAAGCGTGGCCGATTTCATGATAAGCAATCGTCAGCTTATCTTTCATGGAGATAACAGCGTTTTTCCGCTCATAACCGGCAATCACAACCTCCACTGATTCCTCTAAGTCGCTTTGGGTGACATAGGTCCTGCCCATTCTGACTGCCCGCAGAGCAGCCTCGTTAATGATGTTTGCCAAGTCTGCTCCCGAAGCACCCGGGGTAGCGCGGGCAATGGCGTTAAAATCGATATCATTACCCATCTTAACATTCTTGGCATGAACCTGAAGAATCGCTTCCCTTCCCTGCAGATCCGGAAGTTCCACCGGAACACGCCTGTCAAACCTGCCCGGCCGCAGCAGCGCTTTATCAAGAGTTTCGGGACGGTTAGTAGCAGCTAGAATAACTACCCCTTTTTCAGCGTTAAAACCGTCCATCTCAGTAAGCAGCTGGTTGAGAGTTTGCTCACGCTCATCATTACCGCCAACCTCACCGGAACCTCTGCTCTTGCCGATGGTATCGATCTCATCAATAAACACGATGCAGGGTGCTTTTTCCTGGGCCTGCTTAAAGAGATCCCGCACTCTGGCTGCACCCAGGCCCACAAACATCTCCACAAACTCGGAGCCGGAGATGGAAAAGAACGGAACTTTTGATTCACCGGCTACCGCTTTGGCAAGCAGCGTTTTCCCGGTTCCCGGCGGTCCTACCAGCAGCACACCCTTCGGAATCTTTGCGCCAATAGCAGTATACCGCGACGGATCGTGGAGGAAATCAATCACTTCCTGCAGCGCCTCCTTGGCCTCATCCTGACCGGCTACATCGTTGAAAGATATGCCCGTTTGGGCCTCCACATAAATCTTCGCGTTGCTGCGGCCAAAAGACATGGCATTGCCGAAACCGCCGATTTTCGCTCCCAGCTTCTTGATCAGGAATTGGCCGAGACCGATAAAAATCACCATGGGTAAAATCCAGGACAGAATGAAATTTACCAGGGGTGAGTTTTCCTTCGGTATGACCTTGCCAAACTTCACATTAGCATTGTATAAACGGTTGACTAAATCGGGGTCGTCCATTCTGCCGGTAACATATACATCCTCTTTACCCTGTTCGTCGACAGCGGTAAAGGCGATCAGGGTATCCTGCACCTCCACACTAGTAACATGCCCGGATTCAATCAGCTTAAGAAAAGTCCCGTAGTCTACCTGGGTAATCTGCATTTTCATATAAGTAGGTAGAATAAAGGCGTTGAACAGGAAAATGATAGCAATGGCAATCAGGTAATAATATAACAGCGGTTTTTTTGGATTATCCTGCATATCCAACGGCATCCCTCCCTATAAATTTTAGATTTTTTAATCAACACCTATATTCTATCACTTATTTAAGGGAAATAGTATCCCAAAGCGAAACCCGATAATTCGCTACCATTCCCACTCCTCAGGATACTCATCATCTACAAAATGTACCTCTTCTAGATGCCAGCCGTGTTCCTTAGCAGCGTCAAAGACTGCTCTTTCCATGATCTGATATTCTGGATCAGTGCGAAACTCTGCGATCCGTCTTGCCATCGTAAACACACTTTTGGCGCGTCTCTCTCTGCTCATCTTAATGAATTCAATATTTAAGCGGTCTAGATACTGAAAGAGCATCTCATCTAACCCAATATAATTTTGATTCATGAGATTCAGCCATCTTGTGTAGGTGGCGGGAGCTAGGGTTTCTTTCACACATTTAGCAAAAGCCGCTTGAAACTGCCTGATTACCGCAATTGTTTCATCCCAAACCGCTTTGCCATTAAGGGCTCCAACATAAACATCTTTGCTCTTGGTCATATCTTTTATCCGCAGTTTAACCAGGTCATTAAGGACCAACATCAGATAAAACATCTCGGGATAAAGACAGTTGCAGCTGTAATACACATTGGTTTTAGGCACAATCAAAGAATGCCACTTCATTTTTTCTTCAGTCATATTGTTGTCGACTAAATAAATATCCCTGTGGGCCATGAAAGCATGTCTAATATCATAACAGACACTAAGTACCCGCAGGGACATATCAATATACTCCTGGTGTTTCTCGGAAAACTCACTAATGGCTATTTCGTACAGCGCCTGAACTAAGTTATACAGATCATAATAGTCACCGCGAATGGTGACTCCCGTGAAATTTGGGGTGTTTACTATGGAAATCATGTGTGTGGTATCTCCTTCCCCTAACCTTAACCTCATTATATTATCCTGCGGGATAATGAGCAATAACTTTATGCCAAATAATCTAAGCTATTGAAGAAAAAAACGGCGAAGTATTTGCACTTTGATATGGCAGCTTTATCCCAGAGACCGAATTCTTGCCGCCATAAAATCATAAAATGGCATGTTCAGCCCATCCCTTACATCAACGGGCAGCAAAGGAATTGCATCTTCCAGTAACTCTAATAATTTCAGTAAACCGACAGGCAGATTGGTTGGGCTGATTCCATCCAATGCATCACTTAAAGCTCCATAAACGTACTCTGGTAAATAGTCGTTAATCTTCTTAAAACCCAGCTGCGCATGTTCAGGATCATAGATATGCCGGAGCATAAGTACTAGGTCTCCACTGATATGACTTGCTAATCTTGATGCCCACACTAAATTGCCGCGCTTGTAAGCTGTCTCAAACTCCAATAATGAAAAGGTTAAACTTCCAAAGGTTCTTACTACCTCAGCCTTACTTACTTCAAAAGAGCTGCCATGGAAGTCAGCGAGAAGCCCTTCCGGATCGTACAGTACTTTAACCGCATCAGTCTGCTGAAGTGTGCTTGCTGTTACAGTGTATAAATCCAAATGCAAACCATTTGCAAATACCGCAACTATTTGTGGTCCGACAAAGTTTGCTTCGGACCAATAAAGCAGCTCCTTGTACTGCTTTAAATACTCTAGCCGACTACCTAAGAAGCGTTCTAATTCTTGTTCATGAACTAGGCAGTATAAATCAACATCTGAATAAGCGTCTCCGTCTCCCCGAGCCAATGAACCTTTAAGAAAGATTGCACGCACAGCTGGATCCCGCTTCAAATACGGCACCAGTGTGCTGACAGCATTCCATTGTTCCAACATTAACCTCTCCCCACTTTTCAATATCTGGTCAGTCTATATTTATCCTTTCGCTCTCGGTCGACACCATCTCAACCAACACCTTTAAAACTTAATTCTAGTTACTATTTCTTGTATATTATTGACAGGAGGTGCTGGCTGTGGACAAAAAACTGTTAACTGCGCAAGAGTTGGCTGCTGCTCTCAATCTGTCTGTGGAAACTATCTGGCGCTATACACGCGAGGGCAGTATTCCCACAGTGAAGCTGGGAAAACGGCAGTATCGCTATGATCAGAAGGCAGTATTGGATGCACTCTCGGTACGTGAAGAAAGCATGCCGTATGCATCCCAAGGTAAAGTCACATACCATGAATATGCTCAGCTGCCAGAAGAACCTGGTTACTCCTATGAGCTGATTGATGGTGTTCTAATCCGGCAGCCCTCTCCGGTTATTCATCATCAGCGGGTCTGCCTCAACCTCTACAGCATCTTAAAAGACTATTTTCGGGAAATCAATCCCCAAGGGGAAGTGTTTGCTGCACCCCTTGATGTTGTTTTCTCAAAACACACCGTAGTTCAGCCAGATTTATTATATATCGCAGATATAAATCAGCTGACAAGTGCCGAGTATATTGACTTATCCCCTTTATTGGTCGTTGAAGTATTATCCAAATCAGGTATCCGCAGAGACCGAATTCAGAAGCTAGAGGTATACCGTCAATATGGTGTTCTGCATTATTGGATAGTCAATCCCAATGAAGAAACGATTGAAGCATTTAAGTTAAAGGATAAGAACTACATGCTGCTGACGGCAACCAACACCATCTTTGAACATCCGGACTTCCCCGGTTTATCCTTTGATATGGCCAAGGTGTGCCATAATCCCCAAAGTTTGCGGTAAATGCCTGCAAATAGCAGAAAATCACAGGTATGCATCCTGTGATTCTCTCCTGTATTCAACTCTGCGTCTTTAATCTCTCGCGGTATTTATACGTCTGCTCCAGCATCATGTCCTTAACCTTCATTAGGCGGGTGATGTTGCCCCGCTCATTTTCCTCAAGCTTCATGGTAATGTACTTGATTGTTTCTTCAAGCTGAGGAATGAGCACATACTCTAGGGCGTTTACTCGTCTTCTGGTTTTCTCAATTTCCTGGGCTAGCAGCTGCGCTGATTTCTCACTTTCCGCCAGCTCCAGCATAAATGGCAGAGCAGACGCTAAAATCTGCATGGAGCGATCTAAATCACTGGAAGTCGAGGCAAATCCATAGGGGTAGATATTTTCATCATCGCTGCCAATTTCTGTGTACTTAAACCTTGGGACGTGAACACTCATCAGATTGACGGTATCTACATCCAGCTCTACCCTCTGCTTGGGAACCATCAGCGCTGCCTCGAGCACTTCTGAAGACATGACCGCTCTGGCTACCAAGAAACTCTGATAGGATTCGGTTAAAAGCTTTTCAACCTTTTCCCGCATCTCCTTGTTCTTCCTGACAACCTCCAGAAAGATCTTCATCAACTCATCGCGTTTATCTTTTAAGAGCTTATGGCCTCTGCGGGCTACTGTCAGCCGCTTCTTCAGCTTTGACAGCTCCATCCGAGTGGGATTTACATTGAGAACAGCCATCTAATCCTCTCCTCTTTGGAGATACTTATCTAGATATTCATCGCGAATCCGCTTAAGCTCAGCTCTTGGCAGAATTCTCAAGAGTTCCCAACCCAGCTCCATTGTTTCCTCAATAGTTCTATCCTCGTGGAATCCTTGGGAAACATATCTTTCCTCGAACTGATCCGCAAACTCAGCGTAGAGCTTATCCATCTCGGTCAACGCGGCTTCGCCAAGGATTACCGCTAATTCCTTAGCCTCTTTACCACTAGCATAAGCGGCAAAGAGCTGGTTCATCACGTCCGCGTGATCTTCGCGCGTCTTGCCTGCGCCGATACCCTTGTCTTTCAACCTTGACAGGGATGGCAGCACATCGATGGGCGGCTCAATGCCCTTGCGGTGCAGTTCCCGGCTGAGGATAATCTGACCTTCGGTAATGTAGCCTGTTAAGTCCGGAACCGGATGGGTCTTGTCATCCTCAGGCATGGTCAATATCGGAATTAAAGTGATACTGCCATTGCTGTCCTTCTTGCGGCCTGCTCTTTCATAAATTGTGGCTAAGTCGGTATACAAATATCCAGGATAACCTCTCCGTCCCGGAACCTCTTTCCTCGCTGCTGAAACCTCCCGCAGCGCTTCCGCATAGTTGGTAATATCGGTAAGGATTACCAGCACATGCATATCCTTTTCAAACGCCAGGTATTCCGCAGCTGTTAAGGCCATCCGCGGTGTAGAAATCCGCTCAATCGGCGGGTCATCAGCTAGGTTAATAAACACCACCGACCGATCAATCGCGCCGGTGCGGATAAAGTCGCTGATGAAGAAATCCGCTTCTTCGAAGGTAATTCCAATCGCTGCGAATACTACCGCAAATTTGCTCTGGTCATCTAATACCTTTGATTGACGGGCAATCTGGGCGGCCAGCTGGGCGTGGGGCAGTCCGGATCCGGAAAAGATCGGCAGTTTTTGGCCCCGAACTAAGGTGTTCAGTCCGTCAATCGCCGAAACTCCGGTTTGAATAAACTCGGAAGGATAGTCCCTAGCTGCCGGGTTGATCGGAATACCGTTAATATCCAGGCGCGCTTCCGGAATAATTTCCGGTCCTCCGTCGGCCGGGCGTCCCAAGCCTGTGAAAACTCTCCCCAGCATATCTATGGAAACAGGAAGCTCAGTACCCTTGCCTAAAAAGCGCACCTTACTTTGAGCAACGTTAATTCCCGCTGAGCTTTCAAACAGCTGCACCAGGGCATTGCCCTCATCAACTTCCAGCACTTTACACAAGCGGATATCACCGTTTGGCAGCTCAATCTCGCCTAATTCCTCGTATTTTACGCCTTCAACATTTTGCACAAGCATCAAAGGACCTGCGATTTCCGAAATGGTTTTATATTCTTTCAGCATCCTAGCCCACCTCCTCTGCTGCCAGTGCTTCAAACTGCTGATTCAGCTCAGTTTCAATTTCTCCAAAGACTTGATCCATCTGCGCTTCCGGAACATACTTAGCTCTGCCAATTCGCTCTCTGACCGGAATCGCAAAGATCTTGTTAATTGAAATACCCGCATCTACCGCTTCTACTGCTTTGTAGTAATAACCCATAATCAGCTTCAGCATCCGATACTGCTTCTGAAGCGATGTATAAGTATCCTCATCGTGGAAAGAGTTCTGATGGAGGTAGTCTTCCCTGATTGACCTTGCTGCTTCTAAGGTCACCCGCTCCAGCGGCGACAGGGAGTCAATACCTACCAGGCGCACGATTTCCTCAAGTTCCGCTTCTTCCTGAAGGATCCGCATAATATCCCGGCGGATCTTCGGCCAATCTCTGGCAATACTTTCACTCTGCCACTGCTCCAGCTGATCCAGATACAAGGAATAGCTGTTCAGCCAGTTGATTGCCGGGAAGTGGCGGCGGTACGCCAGGCTTGAATCCAAGCCCCAGAAAACCTTCACAATTCTCAAGGTTGCCTGGGTTACCGGCTCCGACAAGTCACCGCCCGGCGGAGAAACCGCTCCGATTGCAGTTAAAGCCCCTTCGCGGCCTTCTGTGCCGAGACTGATTACTCTGCCTGCTCGTTCATAGAACTGAGCTAAGCGGGAGGCCAAATACGCCGGGTAACCTTCTTCACCAGGCATTTCTTCCAGGCGTCCTGACATTTCCCGCAGTGCCTCTGCCCAGCGGGAAGTGGAATCAGCCATTAATGCTACGCTGTAGCCCATATCCCGGAAATACTCAGCGATGGTAATTCCGGTGTAGATCGAAGCTTCCCGGGCCGCTACCGGCATATCTGATGTATTGGCAATTAGGACGGTCCGCTTCATGAGCGATTCGCCGGTGCGCGGATCTTTCAGCTGCGGGAACTCGTTTAATACATCAGTCATTTCATTGCCCCGCTCTCCGCAGCCGATGTACACTACGATATCAGCGTCAGCCCATTTCGCCAGCTGGTGCTGCACCACTGTCTTACCGCTTCCAAAAGGTCCCGGAACAGCAGCCACTCCACCTTTAGCAATGGGAAAGAGGGTGTCGATTACCCGCTGTCCGGTAATTAAAGGCTCGGTTGGAGCCAATTTTTCTTTATAGGGACGGCCGACGCGAACCGGCCATTTCTGCATCATCGTTAGTTCTACTAATTCACCGCTGTCCGTTCTCAGCTTGGCTACAGTTTCAGCAATTGTAAACTCACCGGAGTAGATTTCTTCAATTGTACCGGCTACACGAGGTGGCACCATGATCCGGTGCTCCACAATCTCGGTTTCCTGCACTTTCCCGATAATATCTCCAGCAGTAACCTTGGCTCCAGGTTCAACAACCGGCTCGAACTTCCAGCGTTTATTCCGTTCAAGGGAATCTACGTCAATTCCTCTAGTGATGTTGCTGCCCACCATCCGGCGGATGGTCTCTAAAGGACGCTGAATTCCATCGAAGATTGTGCCGATTAAACCGGGGCCTAGCTCCACACTTAATGGTGCCCCAGTTGAGTAAACAGGTTCGCCCGGTCCCAAACCAGCTGTTTCTTCGTATACCTGAATCGAGGCCCGATCGCCCCGCATCTCTAAGACTTCACCAATCAGACGCTGTTCGCTTACGCGAACCACGTCAAACATATTGGCATCCTGCATACCTTCGGCAACAACCAAGGGACCTGATACCTTGACAATTCTTCCGTGACTCATAATCGCCTACCCTCTTTCGCACCATATTACGCCTATTCGTCTCTGAACAGGATGTCTGCTCCTATCGCCCGTTCGGCTGAGCTTCTTAAATTGCGCATGCCAATCCCCAGCGAACCTTGACTACTGGGTATCAAAATGATGGCCGGTACCATTTCGTCCTTGTACTTATCAATGGTTTCGCCAATCTCCTGCGCCATCTGCTCAGTGATGTACACAACAGCGTACTTCTCGCGGGCTAGTTCTTCCAGGGCTGCTTTGGCTGCGGACGAATCTTCAACTGGAAATACAGTCATCCCGATGGCCTTAAAGCCGAGAATACTGTCCTTATCACCGATTACACCGATTTTATACATAGGTTTCCCTCAGCCTTTCCCTGATGACATCTTGTGCTAATTGGTTTATCTTACCTACCATAATAATCCGGACATTTTTCACTTCCAGCTCTTTCGCCAGCAAGTATGTAACCAGCGGTTCGATACCAAATATGGCAAACTTGGTTTTCTTAAGCAGATCCATCAGGTAGTTATCGCAGAGCATTTCGAATCCGGCGAGACTGTTGGAAGCTTTAAATTTCCGCATACTATCTGCCAAGAGCTGATGGTATGGGGTTTCCTCATACGCTGGGGGAAACTGGTCAAATTCCAGCTCCAAAAGCCCTTGGTAAAACTTGGAGCCAAAACTGCCGCCGGGAATCAAGAAGCGCTCCAAAAACTCCCAATCTTGATTGATCAGCTTTGTGCGGAGCACAATCTTCAAATTAACCAGGTCAAGCGTAGAACTTACAATCTGGCTCACAAATGAGTTCTTCAGTTGTTTGGCAAGCGCCAGCATATCGCTGTGGAGTGCCTGGTCAAGAATGATGTCAATCAGCTGGGGATCCGCTGTTTTGCTGAAAGCATCGAAACAGGCATCAATCGCCGCCTGCATCGATTGTGGCAGATTGGAGAAATCCCGCTCTCTAAACATCGCCGCTACTTGATCCGGATTAAATAAGCTGGGCTCGGCTAAATACTGCTCTGCCATTTCCTGATTAGAGAGTTCTGCCTTCAAAAATACTTTGAAGTTGTGGTAGTCGTTCTTGATAAAAAACAGATCAAACGCTTTCGGATCCGGAGCAATCTCCATCAGCAAATTATAGACTTTAACCAGCTCTTCATTAAGAACCTGCTCGTAGCTTAAAGCAGTGCTCTCACCGGCTGAAAAGCCATAATTCGCCTCCCTTAAGATTCTAAACGCATCCTCGGCTGAATCGGCTTCAATCATCCGCTCCAGCGCAGCGCGGCTCAGCATCCGCTGCTCAATGGCACGAATGCGCCCAACCGCATATGCATATTTGGTATCCATAGACTGTATCATTTCGCTTCCCTCATTTTCAAATTAAGAGAATAACAAACCGGCTACTTCCATGGCAAGTTGGTCGTAATTCTGCTTCAGCAGCGCTTCGAAGGTGTAATTGACCGTAATATTTCCGGCCTTGAGAATCACTCCACCCTGAATCGGCCCAGTCTCCTGCGCCAGTTTAAGTGAACCGGAAAGACCCTTCTCTTTAACCACAGCATTAACTTGCTCCAAAAAACCCTCCGGCAGGCGCTTGTGGTCAGCTTCGGATAAAATAATCTGCTCTGAGCCCGTTGTGCTGCCCTGGACGATTAAGTCTTTGATCAGATCAAAATACCGATCATCCGGAAGGGAGCGGAGCTTGGCCAGAGCTTGGTCAAAAGCGGAGGCAATCACATCCTGCTTCGCCTGCAGCTTTTCTTTGCGGGCATTGAGCTGGGCAACAGAAATCAAGCGGTTGTAGAGTTCTTCACCGCGCGCTTTAGCTTCAGCGGTGATTTTATCGCACTCTACCTGCGCTCTTTCCCGGGTCTGCTCCAGAATCGCTGCTTTTTCCTCCTCAGCTTGCTTTTTTCTTTCAGCAGCTCTTAGTTTTGCATCTTCTATAATTTTACTTGTTAGTTGCTCTACTCCTGTCATCTTCAGGACACTTCCTTATGCGTATATTAAGCCTTACCAATGATCAGAATCGAGATGATCAATGAGAGAATCGCAAACATCTCAACCATCAGCGCCAGTACGACACCCTTAATCATACCTTCAGCCTGTTTAGCTACCATGTGAATACCGGCTACAGACACGCGACCCTGCAGAACTGCTGACACATAGCCGACAATACCAACTGGCAGTGATGCCAAGAAGAGGGTCAAACCTGCACCGAAATCAAGAGGTTCACCGATAATGATCTTACCGATAATCAAGAACGCGATAACGAAACCGTAAATGTTTTGAGTACTGGGCAGAGCCTGGAGAATCATGACCGGAACAAACTTATCCTGGTCTTCAGTCAAGACACCGGCACCTGCTTGACCACCGGCACCAACTGCTCTGGCTGAGCCGATTCCCGTAATAATAAAGGCAAATACTGCTCCCAAAACTGCTAAAATGTTACCAATGAGATCTCCCTGTAAGAATTCCATATTCACAACCTCCTAGTTTTTTAAATTGACATACTTAGTCTTGTACTTTAAAGGCTTGAAGGGCTTGCCTCCACTTTGATAAAACTTCCCGAAAAACTCAATGTACTGCAGCCGGCTTGAGTGCACATAAGCACCGAGCGCGTTGATTGCAAAATTCAGGCTGTGGCCAATTATCGCGATTACCGCTGCAACTAATATCTTAAAAATGTTGTTCAGACCGGCCATTGTGGCAATTTGATTGACAATGGTACCAATGATTGAAGTAGCCAGACCCAAGGCTAACAACCTGGAATAGGACAGCACATCGCTTAGGAAACTCACTAGGTCATAGAGACTGCCGACACCTGACACTAATTTGGATATTATGCCCTTATTCTCCCTCCCTTGAGTTAAGATCAGAACGACTGCGCCAACTGCCATCATTTTTTTACCCAAATCCACCCAGAAGGTGGTATCCTCTAAGGTCATGGCGGGCACGAAAGGCAGCACCACAAAGACAAATCCGGTAAACAGCACATACCAGGCCACTACATCCCATAAAACATCGATGTACTTGCCGTTGCGGATGTGGTTTACTCCCCTAACTGCAATGCCCACATAGATATGGAGTACCCCAAACAAGAGGGACCACTTGAGCATTTCTTCCGGTTCTTTAGTCGGATTAAGCCATAAGGGCCTTTCGCCGAAATACTCGATTCCAAACCAGCTGCCAAACATCAAGCCCCAGAACATAGTGGCAATGCCGCAGTACAGAACCAGTTTGGCGTATTTCTTCATATTCGCATCAAAATCGAACTTCCACAGGGCAAATAAGGCGGCAAGAGTCATGACCACTCCGTATCCGCCATCTCCCAGCATCAAACCAAAAAAGCCGATGAAGAAGGGAGCCATTATGGTGTTGGGATCGAGTTCGCGGCAGTTTGGCAGCCCGTACATAGCGGTAATGCCCTCAACACTGGCGCCGAGGCTGCTGTTTTCCAGCAGTACGGGAAACTCTTCGTCCTCTGCCGGTTCACTGATTTCCACAACACAGGTCCACTGCTCATTAAGGCGGCGTTTGATCTCATCGCTGAGCTCTGCCGGCAGCCATCCTTCGATTAAAAAGACGCTTTCAGTATTGGTCAAAGTTTCTAACGCGGTTTCTTTATCCCGCTGACCGGTGAGATAATCGTAATAGAGCTCTAAATTAAATTTTTCCACAGCATAAGCGGCTATCGCTGCTTCTTTTTCTTGATACGCGCGGTCAAGAGCTTTAACTTCCTGCTCAGCTTCGCGAATTCGCTCCGCCGCGGTTCCCGTCATGCCGCTGAAACTAACCGGGACAAAGTCAAAGTTTTTCAACACATTGTCAACTGCGCTCTGCAGTTGGTGATGATAGATTAAAAATACATACTGCTGGAATTTATCGTGAGTAACTACTTCTAGATAGCTTGCGGGTACTTCGGATGTTAATTCAGATTTGACTTTTTCTGCATCAACAGATGGAGGTAAAACACCTAGTACAACTTTTGTATATTCGGTGCCTTTAAAATTAAGAGGAATATCTAATGGCTGCCACGGTTGAAGAGATGCAATCAGATTTTCAGCTTTGTTGCGCTGATTCTGGAGTTCCTGCTGCTCCCTGCCAAGACGGAGGATATCCGTGACAATTTCCTGTAACCTTGCGTGCTCAGTTTCTACTGCTGCAAATTCGCTGACCGATACTGATCTCTTAGCGGCAAAAAGAGGCTTTTTCCCGCCATTGTACCGGGCTAGTCTTCCTAAAGCTGCTGCTGTCTGCTCAATTTGGCCGTTTAAAGCTTCAATGGCATCGCTGCGGTCCTCTTCGGTAACGAGGTGCGACCACTGGGATATCCATTCCGAACTGGTTAAATCGTGGGAAGTTATTTCAACAACGCCCAGAGTCATCAGTTCAGACAGGATCTGGTTTTTATCGGCGTTTAAACCAACCAGCATGAGCTTGTTCATGCTAACGACCGCCATGCGCGTTCACTACCTTCTCTATAATAAGTTCAACGGCTTGGTCTAGGCGAGCTGCTGCTTCGGCTCTGATCTTGTCGCATTCAGCTTTAGTTTCGACCTGCAGTTTGGCTGTCGCTTCCTCAGCTGATCTGCGAGCATCGGCAATAATCTTCTCAGCTTCGGCTTCAGCATTCCGGATCAGCTGTTTCTCCAGCTCATCGGCTTGGCTGTAGGCTTCAGCGATTATTTCCTGAGCTTCGGTTTCGGCCTGTTTGCGAATCGCTTCGGCCTGTGCCTCAGCCGACATAACGGATTGAATAATTTCGCTCGACACTTAACTACCTCCGTTTCCTTAAAAATTTACTACAGCAGCGGTTTTAACTGGTATCTAAGCATGATAATACCATAAACAAGTCTAGATTTCCACATAAAAATTCATAAAATTATTTAAATGAACATTAACCACTATCAAATGACAGAGCGGCAAGATTGTGACAAATTGAACAACAAAAAAGCAGCAACCATGAGGGTTGGTGCTTTAAAATCTAATTCCAAAACCAAGACGAATGTCCCGCTGCCAATTCTGGCTCATCACCACAGCAACATGCCCGATCAAGCGATCCCTAGTGTACCAGAGATCGAAACCAGCTTTATCCCACTTGTCGGCATTACTGCGCAGACTAAATCTCAGGGTGAAGTCAGGTCGAGGTTCCAAGACCACATAACCCTCGTACTGCTGCTCCTGCAGCCGAGCATCGAGTCCGACCAATACTAGGTCTGCTAAGTTTACAGCTGCGCCAACTGAAATACTGCTCCGTTCGTGAATCTGTTCGATGTCACTTAATGGGATGGAGTGGACCGCTACCCGAGCGACCAGGTCTCCAGCTGTATAAGCAACTCCCAGATCTACCAGCCATTCGGACACCGGATTAGAAAATCTGTGAAGTGTAAATCCCACCTGAGTATGATCCAGCTCCTTAGTACCCACAAAGGAGAAAATATCGGCTTCATCATCCTGGCCGACCTGGTAAATAAAAGCACCATGCCCTTCTGCAAATACATCATACTCAGCGTAGGATACTAAGTAATGCTGTGTGTCCAAATTAAAACTGCCATAAACTAACGAACCATAACCAATCTCAGATAATAACAGAGGATTCTCCAAACCGCGATCAGGCGTGATCGCACTAACTTGAATTGAGACCAGCAGCGTAATAATCAGTGCCGCAGCTAAGCTCCGTGTACTTACCACGGACTACACCTCGCTTTCAATTATGTAAAGAGTGACCATGATTATTACTTCGATCTCGCTATTCTCAATCCTTTCTGTTCTGATTAATTTTCTAATTAAGGGAATCTCTGGGACCAAATAGTAACCGAAAACCCCGGTGCTGCAGCCACCGGGGTTCCGCGTGTGATTTATTGATCTACTGATAAACCAACCAAACCCTGACCGAATCTTGAAGTGATAATTCAAGACTTTGTTTGAGCACTTCCTTCCGCTCCTCCACCGAATTAAACGGTCCATTCAACCTATCTACTACCTCAATCAACTCTGGATTATGAGTGTAAGCTTCCCCCAAACGCCCTAGGCTGCCTGGCGTGTGAAACTGCTTCAGAAGGTGATGGCTTAAATAATTTTTTGAGACCATCCAACCACCGGTATACAAGTTCCACTTGCCATCTGTTGGGTCACCATTCATCCAAATAGGGACAGCTTGGCCTCCATTTAAGTAGATCCTTTCAACAGCAAAACCAACATTCTTTAACTGATCCGCTATATAATCGCCTAATTTCGTGCGAACTTCATCATCACGGATGAGGAATTTTACTTCCACGGGTTCATCCTTATAGTGCCAGATGCCACCAACTAACTCAGCACCAAGCTGCTCCATTTCGGCGTGAATCACCGCTTCAGCCTTGGCAGCATCAAAACTGTACTTTTGTTCCAGCGCCTCTATCGTATCGAGCATAAGCTCGTACTCAAAGGTATCTGGCACTACTACTGTTGTCAATGGACTGTGATCAGTGTAGATGCTGCTGACAATATACTCTCTATCAATCAGCCAGTTCATCGCCTCGCGAATCTTAGCCGATGAAAATGGATTGAGCTTTGCTGTATCCTTAAAGACAGTATGGTTAATTGTTAGTTCGGCCGTGAACACAAGAGGTACTGATCCCTCACTAAGGGTAAATGAAATGCGATCACCTTTTTGCACGACCAAAGGAGTCGGTTCTACCACAAAACCATCCATAACGCCAGTAACAATGGTACTCGCTGCGGTGGTGTTTACAACTGCAAAACCTCTGCTGTTAGTAGTAACGCTTCCGGTGCTGTCCGTTAACATCAACGATACCCCTGGTACGATGGCTCCAGAACTATCTTTGGTCTCGAAAAATATGCTTTCCTCTTCGCTGTACATTACAGCTGTGACTGACTTATCCTCATCCATCATAATCTCTGTTTTAGGTGAATAAGGGTCACTGACATCACCGATCCAATAGCTGAATTCCCACCCAGATGCGGGAATGGCTTCAATGGTTACCAAGGTATCGCTGGGTATACTGGTGGCGCCAGCCTTGGGGTTTACTGAACCCTGTCCGCTCACATAAACTTCGAGATTGAATTTTGGTCCAGATTTACCTGCGCCGCCACCCAGACATCCACTTAACATAACAACCAACAGCAAAACTAGTGCGATTGACTTACCGCGAAAACTCATTTTTTCATCTCCTTTTCCGTGTCTTTTGATAGAGCCGCAGTCTGATAAATACAACTGCTTAGATCATAGATAGTAAGATTCTTCCATTTTCAAGAAGTTTCTGCCATATTTTCACAACAGACAACTATCTCTTAATAGGTTTTTCTACTGGTATCCTGGATTAATCAAAAATACCCCCTGTTCTATCACCTTAGGGGGTAAATTTGATTTAATGCTCTTCTGTATCCCGATCCCTTTTGCGGAAGCGCTGAGCTTCCACAAATTCTACTTCGGTCTGGCTGGTAGTATCATAAACCGTGCGGCTTCTGCCCACCGCGTAGCCAATGATACTGCCTAATACAACGGGTATTCCTAAGTTCATCCCTACCATTTCAATCAGCATAACCGCAGCAGCAATGGGAACATTAGCTATCGAAGCTAAACTTGCCGCCATTCCCGATACAACCAGGCTGGCAGTCAGATTCGGATCGCCCCCGGCTGTAAAACTTGCTAACCAGTTGCCTGAAACAGCCCCAATAAAGAGCGCGGGAATCACCAAACCGCCGCTTCCACCTGAACCAACAGTAAAGGAAGTGGCCAGGATTTTACCGACTAACAGCGCCAGCAGCAGGACCCATGATTGGGATTCAGTTATCAGCTGCTGAATAACTTCAGAACCGGTTCCACCTACAGCCGGCACCCACAGCAGCACTAATCCGGTTAGGACTCCTCCGATAATCGGACGCGGAAAGGGGAAGGCAATCCTCTGCATCTGCCGCTTAATCATACCAAAGATAATCATAAATAGAAAAGCAATTGCGCCGCTGATCAATCCGGAAACAATATACCAAGGCACATGGACTGCATCGGGCAGGTAATCAGGAATCATAAACAGCGGTGTTCCTGAAGCGAACCTGCAGTAGGCAACAAAACCCATGGTCGAGGACAGCACTGCCGGGAAAAGATCATGGTAGTGCAGGGATGTCCGGTATAAGACCTCGACAACAAAAATGCCTCCCCCTAGTGGGGACCGGAACACAGCTCCAACCGCACCGGCTGCACCGCCGATGGCAAGCAGGCGAAAATCATCGTCATCAAGCAGCTTCCCAATAAATGGAATCCGCGATAATCCTTTCGCTAAACTGCCCCCGATCACAACCATCGGTCCTTCGACGCCGCCACTGCCGCGAAACCCCAAAGTGGCAGCAGTAGCCGCAATCTTACTGAATAAAGTCCTAAACCGCATATCACCATTATCGATATTGACAGCATACAGATAGTGGTTGGTTCCCGAACCGGCTGCCTGGCGATCCCAGTATGCGTAGATAATTACTATCAGCGCGGCGCCAACTGCTGGGGAAAGCCATACGGGTATGGCTGCACTCAAATCGGTCACAAAATCAATCGCACTGTTTAATACTACGGCTGCCAATCCACCGCCGATGCCGACTAACACAGCTAAAAACAGCCATTTCGCCATATAGCGGCTGGCATAAAAGAAGGAATTCTGCATCATTTCTCTCCCGTTATATCAAATTTATTTTATCTAATGCTACTTATCCAGCCATGGCTGAGTTCCTGCCCCAACCCAGGATCATTATTACCGAATTCCTCTAACTTGATCCCGTCCGGCCGCTTTGGCCTCATACAGCGCTTGGTCAGCAGCTTCAAATAAGTCCTGGTAGCTGTTAGTCTCCGCAGGTATCAGAGCGGAAACACCGATACTAACCGTTACCCAAGAACTGATGGGTGAACATGAATGAGGGATTTGCAGATCCTTAACTTTTTCACAGACCAATTCACCCATTCGCATCGCTTGGTCAAAGCTCTGCTCCGGCATTACCACCACAAACTCCTCACCGCCGTAGCGAACCACCAGATCAGTTGAGCGCTGAAAAACATTGGTAAGGCATTCAGCAATCGTAACCAAACAGTCATCTCCTGATAAATGCCCGTAGCAGTCATTATAATTTTTAAAGTAATCGATATCAATGATCATCATGGCAATGGATCGCTCATACCGCTGGCAGCGGCTCCACTCGATCTCCATCACTTCATCGTAGTATCTCCGGTTCCACAGTCCGGTAGCTGGATCTTTGCGCGATATCATCCGCAGTGTCCGGTTAGCTTCCTCCAGTTCACGCTGAGATTTTGCTAACGCCATTGTCCGGTCATGGACCAGTCGATCTAAGTGCAGAACCATCTCTTCTTCTCTCTGGTGAGCAAGAGAAAACTTGTTAGCCATCACGACTGCCAGGGCAAAAAGGAAGATAAGCTGACCAGTAGTTGACAGATTATCGGTTTTGACAAATGACCGTAAAAAAGCCAGGCGATTATCGTTAAGCCAGATACTCAAATAGAGGATGTCATTAATCGCAGTCAGAATTAAAGCCAAGGCCCCCGCTATAATCAACGCGCTTCCCTCTTCGCGTGAGTGCAGAGCTCTGAAAGAATTGTGTAAGAGATAGGCGATCACAGCGAAAGTGAAAACCTGATATACCGGATTAATTACACTGAAAACGCGGACCGGTGTGACGATAACCAGCAGGGTGAAAAAACCGGAGAAAAAACCGGCAAGCTTCACCACTTTTGCATTATATAAATCGGAAAATACCGCGTGGAAAAACTTAAGGATTGCCGGCACCCCTAGATAATACGTCAAAGTCTGAATCTTATGGACAAACTCCCAGTTTAAGGCTGGAAAGAGATAGATCAAGAACCGCTCACCCACAATCAGGGTCCTAATGCCGACAAGCAGGCAAAAAATCCCAAAATACAAAGGATAGACTTCCTTCTTCCGGTAAAAGTAAATCGTTAGGTGGTAAAGTCCCATTGTAAATAAGCAGCCAAAAGCAAACAGCTCATAAGCAACGCTGCGGAAGCGCTGATCCATGATCTGTTTCCCACTGCCAAGGACAATGCTCTCCAAGATACCTCCACTGCGGTGATAGAAGTTTGAGACTTGAACAATCAGCTCATTTTCTCCCTGCTTTGGAGTAAAAACTACAGCCTGCGGCAGATATTGGGGAGACATTGAAGCTCGATCAGTTCCCACCACACCACTGGCGGCAGCCTGCTCGCCGTTGAGATAGAGTCGATAGGCGGTCATCATCCGCGGCAGCTTCAGCGCTAGTTTATCTGAAGTATCCACCTCAAACAGTAGCCGATAGGTAGCATATCCTGAGCCGGAAAGCTTTTTCCCAGCAATGATTTCATTGTTCCAGCTGCCGGGAACATCAATGTAGTTTACCGGCAAACTGACTCCGGCTGCAATATCGTCCGGTTCCAGCAGAGCCTGCCAATAAAACTCCCATGTACCATCAAGGGCAGTTACTCCCTGCTCCGGTGTCCAAGCGGTTAAATCTAGTGTGCCCAAAGCATGAGCACTATTTGCCGCGCCCAACAAAAGCATTACAACCATAATCTTTACAGCCGATTTTCCCAAGGAAGCCATGGCACTACCCCTTGCTCTAATTTTCGCACTATACCCCTTGGTTAACCATCGCAACTAACAATTCCTATGTAATAAAAAAAAGACTCCGAAACAGATAATTCCAGAGTCTTGTTAAGAATTCCTGATGACCAGCTCAGTGATCTCGCCCCTGCCGCTGCCATCGCAGTTGATACTGCGTTTGGCATAAACTCGGTCGATTATAAATCCCTGGTAGAGCTTATCAAAAAATTCATCATCGGGATCGCTCACCTTTGGATCAGAGTTGCTGAGCAGCAATGCGGCTCCAATCCCATCTAATTCCCGGAAGTACTCGGCTAAGCGGATCTGATCGTCATCAGTAAAATCAATGCTGCTGTAATTGGTAAAACGGGAGGTCCGGGTAAGGGGCCGATAAGGTGGATCAAAGTAGACAAGCGTGTTTTGATCAATAAATGGTCTGGATCTGTAAAAATCGCCGCAGATCAGGTTTACACCGGTAAGCGCTTGACTGGCAGCTTTAATGTTCTCCGAATCACAGATTGTGGGATAATCATATCGGCCGTGGGGAGCATTGAATTCTCCCCTTTGGTTCTGGCGATACAAGCCGTTGTAGCAGGTCTTATTTAAAAAGATCAGATAACTTGCGGGGATAATCCAATCTGTGGTGAAAGTCTGAAAATCAATTCTGCACTTCTGCCTGTTATAGCGGTCGCGGATGGTGTAGTAATATTCCTTCCGCCTTTCTTGGTCTAATTCCAGATAGTGCTGTTCCAAACGGGATAGCTGTTGGATCAAAGCATCCGGCTCCCGCTGCACAACCTGATAGCCCAGCATTAACTCTTGATTAATATCCATTAAGTAAGCATCTTCAATCATAAACCTGCTTTTCAGATGAAAGAAAAAGGCTCCCCCGCCTACAAACGGTTCCACATATCTTTTGATCACACCTGATTCCTTAATCTGCCGAGGCAGCCGCTTCGTCAGCTCAGGAAGCAGCTGCGTTTTGCCCCCGACCCATTTCAGAAAGGGTTTCGCCTGTACCAGTATGTTCACCTCGGTCACCCCTTCTCCCAATCCCGCAGTTTGACTGAGGATATCGATTTGTAAATATATTTCGATATAGTATTATTATTCACCTGCAAAATGCGCCCTGCTTTCGGCAAGCAGGGCGCATTTTTAAGGAAAAAAGCCCTGCGAGTTGACCGCAGGGCTTTGCAAATCAATATCAGTACAGCACCTGGACTCCTCGTCCCTCAAGCTCCCCAATGATCTGCAGAGCAGCCGAGCCTGGGGTTAAATCGAGATTATTGCCCCTAATATTGACCTGCTCCAAACTGGTTAATTGGAGCAGGACACTGATATCGCTGATTTGATTGAAATCAAGCATGAGCCATACCAGCTCCTTCAACTCAGAAAGGGCTTCAATGTCTGTTATATGATTATCAGAGAGATCCAGCCGCTCCAGATTCACTAGCTCAGCGAGGGGACTAATATCCTCAATCCGATTCCCGTACAGAAGAAGAATTTCTAGGTCAGTCAACCGTGCCAGCTGACTCAGATCGGTGATGTAGCTTTGGGCTGCATAAAGGCTTTTTAGTTGAGTTAAGTCAGCTAGGACACTTAAATCAGAAGTCAGGATTCTATCTAAAACGAGCACCTCCAGCTTTGTTAGACCAGCCAAAACACTGATGTCTGCGATGGGATTGGAAGCGATATCCAGATGGCGCAGATTAGTCATCCCTGCCAGCGGCGAGATGTAGTGAATGTAGTTATCACTAACTGCCAGCGCTTCTAAACTTCGAAGCCCCGCCAGATCAGCGATACTGCTGATCTGATTTGCGCCCAACAACAGGATTTGGAGATTAGTGAGTTCTGCCAGACTGCTTAGGTCGCGAATCTGGTTTCTAGTTAACAGCAGCCACTGCAGGCTTTTCAGCTTGGACAGGGGAGCTAAATCTGCAATTTGATTGTCATACAAGGAAAGAAACCGGAGGTTCTGTAAATGCTCGATGCCACTTAGGGATGAAATCCCCATTTCATCGCCGTTTAGGTCATTAATTCCCCAAACATCAGTGGACACAAGCTCCCCATCAGGCTTACCGGCTGCATCCCGGACTACCTGCTCCAGCCAAGGATCATCAAACACCACAGATGAATGCTGCGGTTCGTATAATACCGCTGCCCCACGATCCAAGAGGGTTTAAAGATCCTTCATATTCTCTGAGCCGGGAGTTAAACCGAGATTGTTGTGCCGCAGGTCGATCTGTACCCCCACACCTAACTCAGTGTTCATCACTAGCGGTGAGATATCGGCGATGAGATTGCCCTCCAAATTGATGTTTGTCAGCTTTGGCAGCGCTGCCAGGGCACTGATATTGGTGATTTGGTTGTTGCCTAAATTAAGGTTCCGAAGTTTTTGCAGATCAATCAGGTAACTGATATCAGAAATCAGGTTGGAACTTAAATCAAGATCCTCTAGTTTCTGCAGATGCTCAATCCCGTATATTTCTTGAATGCTGAGTCCA